>JBOIFK010000142.1:0-6480 GCA_050741585.1 Nitrosospira sp. | reverse complement strand
GGTTAACATACTCCTCCATGAATCTGCTCAAAGCCCTCGCCACCATCAGCGGGATGACTCTGATATCCCGCATCCTGGGCTTCATACGCGATGTATTGATTGCCCGCATTTTTGGCGCCGGCATTGAAACCGATGCATTCTTCGTCGCCTTTCGCATTCCCAATCTGCTGCGCCGCCTGTTTGCCGAGGGCGCATTTTCGCAGGCATTTGTGCCAATACTTGCGGAATACAAAAACCGCCGCACGTCCGAGGAAACACGCGAACTGATCAATCATGTCGCGACGCTGCTATCAATTGCGCTGTTCCTGGTTACGTTGATAGGGATCATCGCTGCCCCCCTGATAATTTATGTGAGCGCGCCGGGATTTACCGCCAGCCCGCAGAAATTCGAACTGACGGTTGAATTACTACAGATTACATTTCCCTACATCCTGTTTATCTCGCTGGTCGCCCTGGCCGGAGCCATCCTTAACACTCATGGTAAATTTTCTGTGCCGGCACTCACACCGGCACTGCTGAACCTCTCGTTTATCGGCTGCGCCTTGTGGCTCGCACCGCTACTGAACCCGCCGGTCCTCGCGCTCGCCTGGGCGGTCTTCATCGGTGGCGTGTTGCAGCTCGCCTTCCAGGCGCCATTTCTGATACGCCTCAAACTGATGCCGCGTTTACGGCTGAAATCTCCGGATAACGGCGCATGGCGCGTACTCAAGCAAATGGGTCCGGCAGTATTTGGCGTCTCCATCGGCCAGATAAGCCTGCTCATCAACACGATATTTGCCTCGTTCCTCATTACCGGCAGCGTGTCGTGGCTTTATTATGCGGACCGATTGATGGAATTCCCCGCCGGTCTCCTGGGCGTGGCGCTGGGAACGATATTGCTGCCGTCATTATCGCGGCACTATGCCGACAACAGTATTGAAGAATATTCCCGTCTACTGGACTGGGGCCTGCGCCTGACCGTGCTGCTAACGCTGCCTGCGGCGCTGGCATTGGCGCTACTTGCCACTCCGCTCATCGCCACACTGTTTTATCACGGTGAATTTACCGTCAATGACGTATGGATGACGCGTAACGCATTGATGGCTTACAGCGTCGGATTGCTGGGGCTGATTCTGGTCAAGGTACTCGCGCCCGGATTCTATGCGCGGCAAAATATCAAGACACCCGTCAAAATCGCCGTCATCACCCTTGTTGCCACCCAGCTGATGAATCTCGCCTTCATTATTCCGCTGCGCCATGCCGGCTTGGCGCTGGCAATTGGTCTGGGCGCATGTCTCAACGCCGGGCTGCTCTACTACAAACTGCGCATTCATCAAATCTACCAACCCCAGCCGGGGTGGGCGGTTTTCACGGTCAAGGTACTTGCGGCGCTCGCCGCGATGGGCAGCATGCTATGGTTTGCCTCGGGCAGCGATGCGTCGTGGCTGGCAGGCTCCAGTTTCGAACGCACGACCAGGCTGACATGGGTGGTGGCGAGTGGCGCGATAAGCTACTTCATTGCACTTTGGCTGCTCGGTTTTCGCCTTAAAGATTTCGCCAGGCGCGGCGCGCCGTAAACCAAAAATAGCAGGCAGGAAACCGGGTAGCTGAAGCCCATCCTTTCCTGTTAGCAGCCGATATTTCACGCTGCATGGCATTCCGCCCCCCAGTCAAACGGCGATCGATGAGCGGCTTTAATTAATTAAAATTCAAGTATTGCCACTGTATGATCCATAATTATAACCGTATTAATAATCAATCACTTATATAATACATCCGCTCTTACCGGATAGGATAGTTGATTATAAATAACAACCCTTTTCAAAGAGAGAATAATGAGTAAAAGCAACCTGTTAAGCGCTTGTGCCGCGTGGGTTGAACAAGGCCGCGCCTGACGTTAGAAAAAAATTGTATTTGAAAGCTGAATTCACCATATAATGGCGACGGTTTACCTTGCCAACGGCAATAAATTTAAATATTTTGACTATGAATCGCTTCCCTCTCTTCGAGCATCCCCTCTTGTCAACGTTACTGTTGGCATTTTTCCTTAACGGTTGCGCCACGACCAACAAGAGCGCCAAGGAGAGCGCAACGGACAGCACGAGCGCTGTGGGTCAGGCAACCGACGTGGCTACTGCGACCCCGGCCGACGCCGCTAATCCAAGCGCTCCGGCAGATACGAATGCTTCGACGAATGCTTCGACGAATGCTTCGGCTAACGTGGGCGCCGCGGACAGTGCAGATGCGCCGGCGAGCAGTGCAACCAGCAAGCAAAATCCACAGGAATCATTCGATGGGCCCGTATTCAAGAATGCCGCCCCGGCTGTCTATCCGATCACTTACACCAGAAGGGATCCGTGGGAACCGATGAATCGCGCGGTATTCAAATTTAACGAGTCGGTCGACGATTACGTATTCAGACCGGTGGCGATGGGTTACAAGACCGTGATGCCTGTCCCCATCCAGATGATGATCGGAAACGTCTACTCCAATGTCAATGATATCCCCGTCACGCTCAATAATCTGCTGCAATTCAAGTTCCACAACGCGCTGAGGAGCAGCATGCGAGTGGTGGTCAACACCACCTTCGGCTTGGGGGGCATTGTCGATCTGGCCAGCGACATTGGCCTGGAAAAGCACGACGAGGATTTCGGGCAGACCTTGGGGTATCACGGTGTCGCCAGCGGACCCTATGTGGTTTTGCCCTTCCTCGGCCCCAGCTCGACCCGCGATGCCGGTGGCCGCGTGTTGGATATTGCCGCTGATCCTGTTTTTGTAGGCAGCTTCTTCGTCGCCCCTTTCATAGGCCCCATTGTTGGGGCAACCCGGGCTACCGATACACGTGCCGGACTATTGAAATCCGAGAAAACGCTGGATGAAGCAGCGCTGGATAAATACGAATTTGTACGCGACGCATACTTGCAGAGGCGGCGCAGTCTGGTACATGACGGCAATCCTCCCAAGAGCAAGGATGACGAAGATGATTGAGCGGCAATACTCAGGGAGTTGTTTGGTTTCTCATCCTCAATAAGGACAATTCGCGCACGTCCCAGCGCGAAGCGCCGTGACAGGCAAATAATCTTGAATTACAAGTTGTCTCCCGCGGAAAACACGTCCCTCTGCACGTCATCAGGCGCCATTCCATCCAGATAAACGCCAATACGGGACCACATGCTGTTCCCCGCTGTTCCCAAATGGGGTCAGGGCATTGCACGTAGCGCCGCGATACGCACCTCGAGTGGCGGATGCGACATGAACAAACCCTTGAGGCTCCCGCCTCCTCCGGAAATCCCAAATGCCTCCATCCGATCTGGCAACTGCGACGGCTCATGCTGTTGTTTCAGGCGCTCCAGTGCGGCAATCATTTTGTTACGCCCCGCCAGTTGCGCTCCGCCTGCATCGGCGCGGAATTCACGCTGACGGCTGAACCACATGACGATCACGCTGGCAAGTATTCCCAGCACCATCTGCGCCACGATGCTCGTGATCAGGAAGGCTGGCCCATGGCCTCGTTCGGTTTTAAACACCACCCGGTCCACCAAATGGCCAATGACTCTTGACAGAAAAATCACGAATGTATTGACCACACCCTGGATCAGTGCAAGCGTTACCATGTCGCCATTAGCCACGTGAGTCATTTCGTGCGCCAGCACCCCTTCAATTTCATCCTTGTGCATATTCCGGAGCAGGCCGCTGCTTACAGCCACCAACGCATTGTCCCGGTTCATGCCCGTGGCGAAGGCATTCACGTCAGGCGAATCATAAATTGCCACTTCCGGCATGCCGACACCGGCGAGGTCGGCCTGGCGACGGACAGTTTCCATCAACCAACGCTCGGTCGGGTCGGAAGGCTGCTCGATCACCACTGCGCCAGTCATGCGTTTAGCGCTCCACTTGGACATGGCAAGCGAGATCAGCGAACCACCAAAACCAATCACTCCCGCCATGATGAGCAGGGAATTGAAATCCAGGCCACTGCCTTGCGCATCCAGGATGCGATCCACGCCCAGTATCCGCAGAGTAATACTTAATACCAGCAGAATTGCCAGGTTAGTGATTATAAATAAGAAAATCCGTTTCATCGAAAGGGTTCCGTTTTTTTCGTTTAAGGTTCCGTTTAAATACAGCCTATAAATGGGGTCGCGGATTCAGTTTTCAAGTAGCGGGATTGGCCCACAGCGCTTCAGCGTTAGCGCTATGGATTCACGCTCCAGACTTGCCTGGCTTGCATTAAGCGTGCCGATTGCCGTTGGCAAGGAGAGCATAAACTGCCAGGCCGCCAAAGCCCAGGAAAAAAATAGCCGACCAATCCGGAAGGTTGAGCGACACGAATTTCCAGGCCGCATCAGCGCAATCCCCGTTTGCTTCAAACATGGCGGGCCACCATCGGGCAAGGGGCAAGGCGTTCAGGAATTTTTCCTCCGGGCTGATACCGCATTCAAATGCGTCTGGATAGCGCACCAGCCAGGCTTGACGCAGCGCAACCATTGCTCCGGTAAATGCGAAGATAGAAATCATGCCGCCGTAAATCCGGCGGCCTGTCTCTCCCGGAGAGTGAAAGAACGCCAACAGCGCAATCAGCCCTATCGCCCAGTACGCCATGCGTTGCACAACACAGAGTGGACAAGGGAGAAGATTTTCTACGAACTGGAGATAGAGGGCATAGCTGACCAGACTGGTGCAGCCGAGAAATATCAATAGAAAAATTGCTCTTAATCCTGACTTCATGGCCTCGTTGACTGACTAAACGGCTTGGTGGTATACGGAGATACGAGGGCTAGCTCGACTGATGCGCAACGTTGATTTCCTTCACCCGCCTCATTCCACCCGTCACCATCTTGTATTCCAGTAAACGGCATTCCAGCGCGCCATTGAACAGGGGGGTACGACGCGAGGCAGTTAAACGTATCAACTTTGGCAAAAGTGGATCAGCCGTAAAAACATAAGCTTTCCAGCCGCTGAACTTCTTCTTCAGCACGTCTCCAAGTTTTGGATAAAACTCCGCAAGCGCTTGCTGTTCGCCCATGCGCACACCGTAGGGAGGGTTGGTGACAAGGAAGCCGGAGGGTGCGGGCGCGGAGATTTCCAATATGTTCGCCTGCTTCAGTGTGATTATTTCAGATAACCCGGCAGCAGATAAATTTGCACGAGCATTCACCAGGGCATCGCCATACAAGTCGCTGCCGAATATCGGCTGGGGTTTCCTTGGCTTTTGCCGCGCGATCGCTGCCTTCCGCAATTCGCTCCATAAGCCTCTATCAAATTTTTTCAGCTTTTCAAAAGCAAAACGGCGCCCCGATCCGGGTGCGATATCCAATGAAATTTGTGCCGCCTCCAGCAGAAATGTACCACTGCCGCACATGGGATCGAGTAGCGGAATGCCCGGTTGCCAACCCGTCAAGGACAAAATCCCGGCAGCGAGGTTTTCCCGGATTGGAGCATCCCCGGCGCTTTCCCTTAAACCGCGTTTGAATAACGCGTCACCGGAGGTATCCACATACAGCGAAAATTTCCTGGCATCAAGAAAACCGTGGATGCGGATATCCGGCCGGGCCGTATCCACGCTGGGACGGCTGGCGGTCATCTCGCGGAATTTGTCGCAGATTGCATCCTTGATTCTGAGCGTGACAAAATCAAGACTGCGTAGCGGGCACTTGATGGCGGCCACGTTAACCCGAATGGTGAGGGCGGGAGTAAACCATTCATTCCACGGCAATGCGCGAACCGCATTGTACACATCGGCCTCGCTCGCATAAGGCCGGTGTTCAACCTGCCACAGGATACGGCTGGCAATGCGGCTTTCCAGGTTTGCCCGGTAGCAAATGCGCCAATCGCCCTGGAATTGCACACCGCCGTCGCATCCTTGCACAGACGATGCACCGAGTTGTTCCAGTTCGGCAACGAGCACGGACTCCAGTCCACGCGGACAGGAAGCAAAAAAATAATGAAGTGTCACCGATGCGACGAAACGGGAGTTGCAGCAATAACCATTACGATCTGCACAGCTATTTAATGGACCATGCTGCATAGGCAAGCATTGCCCACGCGCTGAGGAAAGCCACCCCCCCGAGTGGCGTGATCGCGCCGAGCCCGCGCATTCCTGTCAGACTCAGCGCATACAGGCTGACGGAGAACAGGACAATTCCCGCGAGCATCAACCACCCTGACAGCACCACCAGTCTCGACTTGGGGAAATGCATCAATACCAGACCGACGGCGATAAGGCCCAGGGCATGGTAGAAATGATATTGCACCCCGGTTTGATACACGGCGAGCATATCGACGGTGAGTCTCTGTTTCAGGCCATGCGCGCCAAAAGCGCCGAGGCCGACGCACAGAAACGCGTTGATCGCACCGAGCATGAGGAAGGTTCTTGGCATTGGAGTTGTATGTTCTGATGAAGAGAGAGCTGAAAAAGTTCGGTAGCGCCGGGATCCGCACGGCAGGCGGTTGACACAGTCGTCTGGCTACGCTCAAGTCTGCATCACCGCTCTCTAAATG
>JBOIFK010000141.1:0-7194 GCA_050741585.1 Nitrosospira sp. | reverse complement strand
CGCCTTCATCACCGGTCCCGACGGCATGGGGATGAGGGATCTGGGCACGCTGGGCGGGCGTCACAGCGAAGCTCACGGCATCAACGATGCCGGATGGGTAGTGGGACGCAGTTATACCGCGGATGGTTCTTACCACGCCTTCATTACCGGTCCCGACGGCATGGGGATGAGGGATCTGGGCACGCTGGCCGGGACTAGCAGCTCCGCTTCCGACATCAATGATGCCGGACAGGTGGTGGGGTACAGTGAGGCCGCGGATGGTTATAGCCACGCCTTCATCACCGGTCCAGACGGCATGGGGATGACCGATCTTAATTCGATTGCGGACCTCCCGGCTGGGGTCTATCTAACTAGTGCTAGCGCGATCAATAATCAGGGGCAGGTAATTGCCACTATCCCCGAACCCGCCTCCTACGCCCTGATGCTGGCCGGGCTGGGCCTGGTCGGTTTCATGACGCGCGGCAAAAAGGCGATTGCTGTCCATTAGGCAGAGTACCCTGGGCGCAGCCTCCACACATTCTAGCTGCACTGGATCTGCAAGCTCGCATTCGAACACGCTGGAACGCGCTTTAAGCAACGGTTAAGTCGAGTTGCTGCATGAACCTCTCCAACCTCTCCGGACCGCATCCTTTCAAGAAGCCTCCAAGAAAAAAAATGGACGGCCTGCGCGCTTTGTTCCGGGTCCTGTTCAGGCGGTGGTGCCCGCCGTATTGGCAGGTGGTCAGACTGTTCTCCCGCATCCTTGATGCTGGCGGGCAGGCCGCTATTGATATAGGGGTAGGTTCCCGCCCGCAGACGTTTCCATGTCTGGCAGTTCCCCTGCTAAACCGCTTTTATCGCGATAATCCAATCCAGTCCGCTTTTTATATAGTGAGCAATGGAACTCCGATGTCGGAATATCCACAAAAATGTCATCGAATAGCCTGCCTGCGCGTTAATACTGTATGGAGCGGGTGACCGGCATCTTTCAACGCTTTTGACATGCCGGACCGGGTGTCGTTGGACAAGGCACGCACGATCCGGAGATGGCGAAGCGCCCTGCCGCGAAACGCTAGCTCAGAACGGGAGCTTACGTGAAAAAGATCAGATTATTGTGCCTGACATGCCTGATGGCCGCCCTGCTGGGGTTGAATCCGGGCGCGGCGGGTGCATTTGACGGCGATGGCGGAGGATTTGACGACGCGGGATTCGATGACGGAGGAGATGGCGGCGACGACGGACAGGATCATGACGGAGACGGGCATCATGATGGAGATGGTCATCACGGTGGACACGGGCACCATCATGACCAGGTGATCGTTCACCATCACGGTGGATGGGGATGGCCGGGATTTGGTCCCGGCTTCGGATTTGGCGCGTTCGGCTATCCGTTCCCCTATTATGCCTACCCGCCTCTGGCGGTTCGCCCCAGCCCGCCGCCCGTGTATATTCAACAACCAAATGCTGACCAGCCCGCATCCGGATCACAAGCCAATTATTGGCATTATTGCCGGGCGGCGGAAGGTTACTATCCCGAGGTAAAGGAATGCCCCGATGGCTGGCAGCAAGTCGCTCCCCAGCCGCCTCCCGAGCCGCCCCCTCCGGCAGCGCACGATCAGGGTTAGCGAAAAATCAGGAAAAAAGGCGGGCGAAGCTTGGCAATAAAGAACGATGAGTCATGAGGAGGCAGAGGAAGTTCAAGTTCTATGTCAGGTTTCGGTGAGGCGCTCAAAAACCAGTTGCGTGGCAGGTCAGCTCATCGCTATAAAGCCAGGCCAGCGTGACCGAACTATCGAGCACCAAGCTCATGCACGGCCTTCATCGCGATAGGCTTTCCATTCTTGCCAGTCGAAGGCGCCGCGTTTGAGCGCGACGGCCCGGGAACGGATGCGCTTGGCAGCGGCCGCCGCCTTGCCGGGATCGTGAGCAGCGGTATTGGGAATCAGCCGGGCCACCGCTTTGCCGTGCCGGGTGATAACCACTTCTTCACCATTCTCGACCCAGTCGAGCAAAATGCCGAGTTTATTCTTGGCCTCGAAGGCACCGACCTCACGCATCGCTGTCTTCCCGCTATCGTAAAGCTGAGCCAAGCCATCGAAGGGAAATTTCCGTCAGCCCGCCACATTGCTACAGCCAGCGAGCCAGCAACCTCGCGCCAAGTTCCTTCAAGCGCTTGCCAATTGGACGCTGCCGCCATTTTTCCAGCGTAATCAGCCTGGACGATGCAATATCCTTGTCGAACAGGGCCTTCATTTGCGCGCCAAACCCTTGACCGAGGATAACCGCGTTGATTTCCTGGTTGTATTCCAGGCTGAGCCAATCAAGATTGGTCGAACCTACGGTGGACCAGACGCCATCAATCAACGCAGTCTTGGAATGCAGTAAAGCGTCCTCCCGTTCGTAGATCTTCACCCCGGCGCTCAGCAGTTCGTCGTAGTAGGCGTGCGATGCATGAAGAACCAGATTCGAATCCGTTTTGTCCGGCAACAGCAATTTCACGTCAACGTTGCGCCGGGCAGCGCCTTTCATTGCCGCCAGCAACCCCGGATCAGGCACAAAATAGGCGTTGGTGATATAGGCATGGGTCTCGGCGCTGTTGATGGCCGACAGCAGCGTCACATAAATAAAGCTGTAAGGCGCATCGGGTGAGCTGCCGAGGGCGCGCACGACTTCGTCGCCCTTATGGCCCAGCGTCGGGAAAAAGGACTTTGATGTCAATGGCTCGCCCTTTTGTTTTACCCAGGTCGCCAGAAACAATTTCTGAAAATCGCTGACAACCGGCCCTTCGATACGCAGATGCGTATCGCGCCACGGGCGGGTTCCTTTTGTCCGTGGCTTCGATCTGAATGATCCGCTGGAATATACGCTGCTGATGTTGACACCGCCCACGAAGGCAATCTTTCCGTCAACCACGAGCAGCTTCCGATGATCGCGGCCCAATTCCCATTCCTTTCGCAGCACCAACGGGTTGAGTGGATTGAACTGCAGCACGTTAATGCCGCTATCCACCATTTGTTTAAAGAATTCTTCAGGCGTACCGCCCGAACCGACGCTGTCGTAAATGAAATTTACCTGCACGCCCTGTTTTTGCTTTTCGATCAGCGCAGCGGCGAAACGGCGGCCAACCTCGTCGTCTTCGATACTGTAGGTTTCCATGTTGATATGATGCCTCGCGTCCTCTATTGCGGCATACATCGACTTGTAGGTCGCGGGGCCGTCAAGCAACAGCGTTACCTTGTTGCCCCTCACCAGCGGGCCTCCCGAGAGTTCCCCGGCTTGAGCAAGGTGCCTGGCAAAGATATTTGTTTCGGGGCTGCCATCTTCAAGATTGGCGAGGATAGCCTTGCTTTCCTGAACGGATAGCGCCCCGCGCGCGCCGTTGACCTGCACGGCACGGTTTGCATGCGCAGTTCTATCGGAAGCCGGGAGGGAGCCGCAACCGGCCAGCAGCATGATCACGCAAAGGATCGCTGCCCATGCCGAAGCGGCCGTGAAATGCGCCTCCTCCGGTAAACGGCCAGGCTGTGCCATGTTCGCAATTTTCACAGAGTTGAGGGTTTCAGGATGACTGTCTTTGTTATTCATATAAAAATTCAAAAGAGGGATGCTGATCCATGTCCTTTCTTTCCAGACAACGACTCGTCTCATCGTACCCGTTTGAACGCTATTTAATAGTGGACTGAAGTACACTTTGTTGCGCGCACGTAACGCCCGTCAGGGCCGCAACCGGCGCCGGAACCCTTGCCATCCCGTCAACGCCGCCGATCGCATATGATCCTTGATTCCCGGTGCCGGCGTGCCGATGGTCCGCCCGATGCCTCTTGCCTTTCAGGTCTTGATCGCTGTAAGATTTGACTGTATGCATGAAGCATACACCAACCTGACTACCGGAGGACCTCGATGTTTGATATGAAGAATCTCGGCCGGCTAAAGAAGCTGGATGCAAATGCACCGGATGCCATGAAGGCATTCTGGGCCTTCGACAAGGCAGCTTTCGCCGAAGGAGCGCTCACCGTTCAGCAGAAACAGTTGATGGCGGTTGCTGTCGCGCTGACCACACAATGCCCTTATTGCATCGAGCTTCACAGCAAGGCGGCGCGCGATGCGGGCGCCAGCGACGCCCAATTGGCGGAAACCGCGCTGGTCGCAGCCGCTATCCGCGCCGGTGGCGCGGTCACCCACGCTACGCATCTGTTCGGGGGATGACATTCCCGGTGCTCGGCTCATGGCTTCCGTGCAACCAGCACGGTTTAGGCTTTTCATGGAAACGAGGTGATTCCCATCGCAATGACCGCAAGCGCCATCACGATTGTTGCGAGCCAGCCAAGGACGCGAAGGCGAAAAGTAACCACGAACCGCCCCATTACATCCACCCTCGCCATGAGCATCATGACCGCCATGATTGGAACGGCGATAACGCCATTGATGACGGCGCTCCAGAATAGCGCCTTGATAGGATCGATGGCGGTGAAGTTAAGCGCTACGCCCAGGAGAGTCGCCAGAGCCAGGATAGTATAGAAACCCCGGGCCTGCATGAGTTCACGGCCCAGGCCGATCCGCCACCTGAACGATTCCGCCACGGCGTAGGCAGCCGAACCTGCGAGAACCGGCACGGCGAGCAATCCCGTCCCCACGATATGAGAAAGGTCGTCCACAGCATTGCATAGCCAAATCCGGCACTCACTTGCGAGTAGGTGGCAATGCCGCTGGGGTCGTCATCCGCGGCACCGGTGATCAATCCGGGCCCGAGTTTCCTCCAGAAAGGTTCCTGGGGCGCAGCGGGAGTCTTTTCTTCTTTCATGCTCAAAATGCTTCTTCCCTCCCCGCTGGGACGGCTTCTCCCGGAAGCGCGCATTCGTCCGCCTATCGTTGCAGCGGTTTTTGTCCTGTCATCCTATCCCGATGCCTACGGTATGGGAAAGTGTCATATGGAGATGAATCGTGGGTGCCTTGTTCCAATCGTTCCTGTGGCGAATTTATGGAACCTGCATCTATAATCCGCACCTTGCCTGGGCCGATCCAGTGAAAATACGACATATGAATGTACCTCGCTTCCGATATCCGCTTTGCCTGCTACTATGCATCGTGCCGATGCTGCTCTCGCCGGCTGTGTTTCACCCATTGCGCTTAACCGGGCGACAGGACTTATGACGGAGACATCACCCTTCCCGCAAGGCCGGGGCTTTTGCAACACCTGATGCAGGCCGACACCGATCAGGATGAGCAACCAGGTGGCTGGCTCGGGTACGGGGAAAACGTCGAACTCGCCGAAGATGCCGTAGGTAAACTGAGGAAAATACGGCGAGAGCCCTGCAATCCGGTCATCGAAAATTGCTTGGACGCGATGATCGTTATGGGCCTGACCGCCAATGTAGTGCTGTGCATCTCTTCCCAGGAGCGTGCGGAGGAAGTCCGAAGCAAGCAGATAGCCCGTATGATTTACCGAGACATCGGCCCATGCCCGGTTAAGAGGGGATCCGTCTGGCTGCCTGTCGTTCACGCTCTCAAAGAATGAGCCTGGTTGTATCCCAAGCCAGAGCTGTCCATCCGAAGCTCGGGCGTAGGCATCGGCTGCGGTGGGATCAAAATTTCTGCTGGAGCCTTGTCCCACATACAGATTGAAGGAATCTCCCGGCAATAAACCAAATTCCAGATGGCTGGAATCAATGGAGTGGCCGGTGACGGAGAAGCGGAAATGACTTGTTATCTCCTTGTCTGCCAGCTGACTTGAGAAATCAGCTCCGCTTGTGGCGCCCCAAATCTGGCTGATGGAAACAATGCCCTCGAATGCGTCACCGGCATCGGGCCGTCCATTGTGATTCGCATCAATGAAAAGTTCCTGTCCTGTATAGTTCATGCGCGCGATCTCACCCGCAGGGAGCGTGATAAGCGGTGTTGCATGGCACACGCCAAAAACTCCGCCAAGTCCCAATGCCAGAACGTAATGAGCGAATGAGCGATTTCTTTCCGGTGCCATGTCATTTCCCCCTCAAACAGTAGGCTATTGCCCCGGCCAAACATCACTTAAACGTCAAACATGCATTCCGGAGGCCAATTCAAATTAGTGACCGCTGCAATCGCGGACGCAAAGCCTTGCATCCGGCTGGCATGATGGTCGCGTTTTTTGGTAACCACATGTTCATGCTGTTGAAATCGAGACAGGTTATGGTTTGTAAAGGATACGGATTTTCGCAATGCCATATAAAGCCATACAACCGATTTAAATTTCATTTATCGCGTGGCGTATTGACTGCGGGAAATAATTCGCCAGAATTCCGTTACCCGAAAACAACCCCGCCGAAGCGGGGCCTGTACAGGTTGGCCACTGAATGCAACTACGTAACCTGTCCCTGCTTTCTACAACGTGCTATAAAGCCCATCAGGCCAAGACCAGCCATGAACACGGCGTAGATTTCGGGTTCCGGAACAGGAGGAACGTCCACCACTGACATGTTATAGGCGTAACTAAAACTTGCGGTCTGCCCGGCATCAATGGTGCCAAGATCATATGCCAAGCTGACCGAGCTGTCATTAGAGTCGGTAAAACCAAGTGCCTGAGCCGCTGTTAATGCATCGGCAGGATTAACTGCATCGCAGCAATTCGCAGGATTAATAAATGCAGCTGCGCTAAATGCCGGGCTTACGGTGGTATTCTCCAATGTAAGCGTGTAACCCGAGTAACGGCCACTGGCACTGACCGCTGCGTGAGCTCCTACGCCGGTGATTGTGTTAAGGGTTCGGGCGTCGCCATATTGCAAGGAATCCTGGTCGGGATCAATGCCCACGCCCCACTGCACGTGATCAATCGCATGCCCGGTGTTATTGGTCAGTGTAACTATGACTGCGAGCTGATTTGTCGATACGGCAGAAATCGTTTCGGAGAGGCCTAGGTCACCGGAACTGCTTTTTACCATCGCGGCGCTCTCACCAGAGCTTGAAGCCTGGGTGACCAACGGATTACTGGTCGAGCTTTCCTGTGCGATAAATGGAGCGCCCGAAACACCAGAGGCGCTGAGCCAATTCCATGATTGAAATATGCCTGCGTTAACGAACTCTTTTCCCTGGTAGCTTAGACCGAGGCTGGTTGAAGCGGAAAAATATCCCGCATCAGAGATGGTAGCGGCTATGTCTCCATTACTAATCACGACATCTGCAGCTTGTGCGGCAGTGAACCCTGCACTCGTAAGTGTGGTCAGCACAACAGCTCGTGTAATC
>JBOIFK010000140.1:0-10671 GCA_050741585.1 Nitrosospira sp. | reverse complement strand
ATCGCCATTCATCCAAAGACGGAATGCACCCTTTCCAGGGGTATGGGACCAATCCACAAACATAACAAAGCAATACCATTGCTCTGTCTTGATTTTGTCAAGCCGGATCATCTGAGCCGCAGAATTCTGCTTTGTCGTGGCATCGTCACCTTCGATCGCTCGATGGTTATAGTGCAGTTCGAGATTGAGATTATTCCCCCATGCAATCAATGACACCGGTGGCTGAAGGACCGCTTTCTTCTGACTGGTATGCAGCTGACTGACTATCACCGGCGTAGGATGGAACTCCCAGTCCTTGGGAAAATATACACTGACGGCATACCAACGGGCTACCCCCGCGCGCGTGTAGTCACGCGTTGGAAGAATTTCGGTTCGGATGCCACCCACTATTTTTTCATCGGTATTTCGAACTCGCGCCTTCAATACGGTTTCGCCGCCACCTGCCGGGTCAGGCACCATTTCCAGATTAGATGGATCAGCGCTGAGCAGAGTGTAGCGCTTATAAAAATCCTGGGCGGGGACCGCGCCTGCGCGCTTTTTGTCAACTTGCGCAAACGATGAAGCAGAAACGCATAGCAGCACGATAAGCTGCGCCAGACTGAATAATCGATAGATCATTTCTTTCTCCTTATCAATGGCCATCGTCGAATTTTTTCGGGCAACATGGCCTCTTCTTCGGGAGACCATGCCCGAGAAAACAATACACCCATCCACATCGTTACAAAAGCCATTCCAGTTGCCAGCAACGCCGCCGTGATCCCGGCATCCTTCGGGATGGCGGCAACGATTCCCGAAGTGAGAAGAGCCGCAAGGCCGAACTTGGCCAAACCGTTCCGGTCCATGTGATACCCCCATTGCGGCGTCTTTAGACGAACAAGCACCATATACGAATAAGCAATTTCAGCAAGCATCAATACCAGAAATACCAGAGCCCAATGCTGCGCTTCCACGACGACTAAAAGCAACAGCGGCGTAACACTGAGAAGGATGCTGGCGCGGCTGGTAAGGCCGGAGCGACCGAGTGCGTGCGCCAGCACATCAGTCAGTCGATGGTGTGCCCAGAAAACGAGCACGCTTAACCACCCCACCAGGAACCAATGTGCGGCCCCGTAACGGCCGCCGCTAAGCAAGCTGCAAATCTCCTCCCCACGTACGATAACCACGACCAACAACGGCAGCAGGAACAAAAGATTTGCCTTGAATATCAAGCCCGCCCGCGTACCTAATTTTTGGCGGTTGCCATCCTCGGAAAAGCGGGCGATCAACAGTGTGCGTATAATTCCCAGAAGAAAATCCATCGGCATCAATTTACGAACCTGCTCAGAAAGATTGCGTGAAAATCCGAGCAATGCCGTCGTCTCCGATCCGCTCACGCGAGAGGCCAGCAGTATCACCATTTGCGGCCCCCAACTCAGGTTGGCCAGGTTGCTTAACCACGCGTTGCGGCCGGCCCGGAGCATCTCCACCCAGTGTGGAAGACGCCAACTGGGTTCACTGGCCGGATCGTTCCGACTCGCCATGAGATGCCGATAAAGAAAGACAGCCGCAATCAGCAGGCTTCCGCTGCTGGCACATATTTCCGCGAATCCGAGGCCCTCCGCTGTCCGCCATTCATCATTCTGAAATATCCAAAAGACAGAAATGAGCATGATGATATTGCGAGCCATTGCGCTCATCTGCGCCGCAGCCTGCAGCAATAGACACGACAAAAGCTGATCCCGGAAAACCCGGCTGACTCCCTCAACAAACATTACCACCGCATAGATCTTGAAGACTTCAACCGCTGCATTCTCCAGCCGAAACCACTTATCCAGCATGGGCGCAAACATGAATAGCAAACACGCACCGATCAGCAACGTGGTCGCCTGCACAGCCACACACTGCCATACAAATTTATTAAATATGCTCCCGGCAGCCTTCAGCTTCGCCTGAGGAATAAAAACAGCGGTGACCCACTCCATTCCAAAACCCGACACAATCAGCCCAATCTCCATAAGGGCAAATGCGGCGATATAATTGGCATACTGTTGTTCGGGAAGTTGCCGCGCGATCCACACAAAGATAAGAAATGCAGCCAGCGCATTCAGTAGCCGTCCGCTGGTGTATTGAATGATGCTACGCCGGAATGCGGCACGGGAATAATTACCGCCCAAGACAACGCTTCATTAACTATGAAGCTGATCGCTAGTATTGCCGATCAGTTTGATTCTCTGCTCGGCGGTTAGCGCCTCGAGTAAATTGGCAATAAAATGGTCGTGCAGTGCATACGCTTTCCCTGTATCACCTCCGATTGAAGAAACCCGGAATATCAAACCATCCGGGATCTCTCCCGTCAGTCCGGATTTTAATTGAATGAGCCGTTGCCCCAGAAGACTGGTGACTGTTTCATCGCCGACCCTGATCCAGTAGGTTATCGGCTCCTGACGGGGTCCGGATTGTGCATTAAGTCTCTTGACGGGGAGTTTTGTGTTAGCGACGGTAATCTCTTCCTCTCCAATCTTCTTTACCAGAAAACCCTGGCCCGTATAACAAGATTCGGGACGATGAACCCGCAAGCGTCCAGTCTGATCTCCGCCATAAGCAATGGCAAGCATTACCCGTTCGCCATTTTGGCCCACATAGGTACGCGCCAACGTCTCGTCGTAAATACGGTTAACCTTCTCCGTCAATTCCGGAGGTGGCAATATTGGAATTATTGTCTCGTCAATTTTCCAGCCGGAAAAATTCCTGGGTATAAACGACTCAAGGGCAATGCCTTCTTTGCCCTCAGCTTCATGACTGCCCGGTTGAAGCAGAAGAGCCATCGCGCTGGATGCAAGCATCAAAGAGCCGATGAAGACTGTTTTGACTATCATCTTTTTCATTCCGGGACCTCTTGGTGATTGATAAAAGCTCAAGCTGTGCGCTCTTCATGCCCCCCAAGCAAAACGATGCCATACAAAAATCAATGGGCAAATTCCTGCTCTCTAACGCTGAATCGAAGTAGTGAATCAACAAACATGATCAGCAGTAGCGCACTGAGAAACAGAACCATCCCCGCAAATCCGTGCAAAAAACCCTGACCCGCCTCGTCGCCAAAGTGGTAGGTGATTAGAGTCAGCACCATTACGCGAATAACATTTGCGGTAAATGAGATCGGCACGATGAGTATGGCGAGGGCGACATTACGAAAAAAAGAATCATGTCGCACAATATTAAGGTAAAGCAGGCCCAACGCTTCAAGCGTGAAAAGTGTTTGCAAGCCGGCACAAGCATCAGCCACCAGCAGCTTATATTGCCCGATTTGAAGAATGACGCCGTGGCGGCCGATGGGATAGTCCAACCAGAAGAGGATGTGCTCGGCCACATAGGAAACGGCCATCTTCATCGGCATGGTGACGGTGTCTACGACTTGACCAGGAAGCGGTATCATGAAAAGCATGAAGAAAAGTGGAAACCACTGCGCCTTGAGGGCGGCGCTACCGCGCATGAGCAAGAGGATGGCCGCGAGTAACCAGATCGCCGAACCAATCTCCAGGATCAGAATTTCCTGTGAACGGCCAATAATGTAGAACAGCAGACCGAGGATGAGGATGGACCAACCGGCTGCAGCGGCAACCGGGCGGCCTTCGCTGGCGCGCCACATATCGGGCCATTTACGATAAGCCAGCCAGCAGGCAACCCCGAGTACGATAGGGCCGTGCGCTTGTTCGTCGGTGCCCCAGATGCCATTAAAAAGATCAACCAGGCTGGGTAAGTAAAGTACAATGAGTCCGATGATAACCGGTAGCCAGATGAGCAATCGGTTGCGCCAATTTTCCGGCTGGCCTGATTCCCGGTTGGCTGTCATCGGAGAGTCAATACTCATTTTGCAAAGGGCACAATCTCATTACCTGCGCGTCGCGGCCATGCTGCTGGCGCTGGGGATCATCTTCAGCTTGTTCGTATTGGGGGCGCAGCCTGTTGCTGTGGATCTGATACCAACGCCATGGGATAAGCTGGCTCATGGCGTTCTTTTTGCCTTGCTCGCCTGCGGGATTGGCTTTGCCAGCGGATTGCAAGTTCGACAGGGATTGGCTGTCGCGATCGTCGTGACAATGCTTATAGCCGTGCTGGATGAGTGGCACCAGGTATATCTGCCCGGCCGACAAGCGAGCTGGGGTGATCTGGCCGCAGATATAGCAGGGAGTATCATTGGCGCCGTATTGCTGGCGACGAGACGCAGGTTCGGCTAACGCGACAATAGCAGATAAGTCGCCTTGCTTCCTCCGCCCTTCTGTATAGATGGGAAGCGAGTGTCTGCTCTGGAGATCATGGGTAACGAACGGCCACTTTCCCGTCAATGCGCCGGCCTTTATTGAAGTAGTCCGGGTACTGTCCGGGTTTACTATCATGCTATCTGGGGCTCGTTTCTCCTTCATTTTTGCTGCTCAGAAATCGTTCAGCACCGAGCCCACCGTCGTGGCGCCGGTTTGCTGGAGGCTACGGGTTAATTCGATTATTTCCGGCATTGAGCTGCGATTCTTGCGGGCTACTATGAGGGCAGCGGAAGCACGTGCCGCGATGATCTGGGTTTCGGCACATTCACTTGCAGCCGGGGTATCGATGACAATAATATCAAACTCACGAATTAATGATTGCAACAACTCGGCAAAACCGGCACGGCCGAGCAGTTCCTGCGGGTTGGGCGGCACTGCGCCAGCCGGAAGTACGGAGAGCCCAAGCATCGAAGGTACGCGAGCGACCGCCTCGATACCCACGCGGCCGGCAAGCATGCTGGATAGGCCGGCTCTATTGCCGAGCTTGAATAGCTCATGCTGGCGCGGCGTACGCAGATTGGCGTCGATAAGCAACGTGCGCTTGCCCAGCTGCGAAAATACGATGGCGAGGTTGGCAGCGATGAAGCTGCGCCCTTCTTCTTCACCAGGACTTACGATTGCGAGCACGTTTCGCGCCTCGGCGTCGAACCAGCGCAACATGAGTTGACTGCGCAACGCACGCAGTTTTTCAACTACCGGACTAAACGGTTTATAAGCGGCCACCAGCTCATAACTAAGACTGCTGTCGCCCTCAGGAAGATAGAGGTTGTTGAATTGCCGCGAGAGGGCAAAGCGAATATCGTCTTCGGTAAGGAGACCCAACGCGATGGCGGTATCTCCAAAGCGCTTGCCCTGCTCGATTTGCAGCCGCAGGATGCGCTCGGCGTTTTCGGCGGAGAGGCGCCCGGTATCGACGAGGATGGCCCCAATCGAGCTGCCACTGCCGATGAACACCTGGGCTTTGCCGAAAATGGATGGTTCGCCCGGATTCGGGGTCTGACTCCGTTTGATGGATGGAAAGCTGCCGCTCATGGGTTTCATGGTTTGATCCGGTTGATATTCAGGGGGTTTCCACTCCGAGCGCCCGCCGGG
Organism: Nitrosospira sp.; assembly: GCA_050741585.1. GTDB lineage: Bacteria > Pseudomonadota > Gammaproteobacteria > Burkholderiales > Nitrosomonadaceae > Nitrosospira. Next base: position 5,281 of record JBOIFK010000140.1, on the reverse strand, counting down.
ATGTTTTATGGCGGGAGAATCTGCTGGGTAATCTTCGCACGGCGGAGGGCGATGCAGCAGATGAAATGGTCGCAAGTACTGGCAGATCGATAGCTTCGAGAAGGTCTTGCGCCGAGCGCACGCGGCGATTGCCGAGTTCAAGAATCAACGCAATGGCCACGCCAAGTAGTGTCCCGACAAAGATTGAGATCACCATGTTGAACAGGATTCTGGGCCTCGAATGCTCTGTTGGTACTGATGCCGGATTGAGCATTGCGATGTTTGTCTGAACCGAATGGCTCTCAAGCCGGGTTTGAGCAGAACGCTGGCTGACGGCCTCAAAGTTGCGCTGGGCAGCTTCAACATCCCGCTGGAGTACGCTGACTTGGTCGCGCTGCCTGTTTAGCTCAAGCACACGTTTTTTCTGGACTTCCATCGCCTCCAGCAGTTCCTCCTCCCTCTGCTTGCCAACCTGATAGGATGTGCCGATGCTGTCGTGAATTTGTTTAGTTTCGCTGGCCAGCTTGCTCCTCAGCGACGCGAGTTCGGTTTGGGCGCGTTGCGTTTGCGGGTGATTTTTGCCGAGATTGATATTGCTTTCCTGAAGCTTGGCATCAAGGCGAGCAATATCCGCTTTAAGGCTGTTGATCAATGGACTTTGCATCACCTCAGGCAGGGTTTCGGAATTGCCGGCGGATTTGCGCTTGCTGCTACTGTCGGAAGTTTGCCCCTGAACGATGGTTAACTGCGTGGATAGTTCGTTGAGCTTGGCAATTTCATAATCAAGACGTTCATCCGTGGCTACAATGCCTGTTTTTTGCTGGTAGGCAGAGAGCGCTTGCTGGGTTTTCTCAAGTTTATCGCGCAAAACCTTGGTCTGATCGTCAAACCAGGTAGCATATTGGCGAGCAGGCTCGACTTTGAGCCCGAGGTTAACATCGATGTAAGCCTGTGCAAAGGCATTGGCCACGCCTGCGGCAAAGCCGGGGTCGGCGCCGCTAAATCGAATGTTGATGACATTGCTCTCACGCGAAGGCCTGACATCAAGCTGCTTCTTCAGCAGATCGGCTAGCCAGACCGTTAACTCTCCCTCGCCGCCGGTAGCGTCCATCCATTGCTCCCGGATCACCGGGTTTTCATCCATACGCAGCATCTTGACGACATGCTGAGCCACACGGTCACTGTTGACGATGTCCGCCTGCGTGGCCATGTAGCCGGGTCCCATGAGACCAGGCAACACCATTCCGGCAACGGGATCGGGTGATCTGACGTCAACCACCACTGCGGTGTTGGCGGTATATTCCTTGGGCAACAGCAGGCTGACGACAAGCGTGATGATGACGGTGAACAACAATGTGCTGATGACCACCTTATAGCGTACTCGAAGGATAAGCAGGAATTGTTGGAAGGTCATACTGGCTAGATTCTCAGAAAATACTTTCGCGTACGTAAATGATGTCGTCGGGTTTTATGAAATCAGTCATTTCCGGTGAGAGTTTCTCGACACCACCCTCCGAATTTTTCCGATGTAGGCGTAACCGCCACTCGCTGCCGCGTGCGGTGGGTCCCCCGCCCTGGGCTAGCGCCTGCATGACGGTCATGTCGCGCTCGATACGGTAGGCGCCAGGACGCTGCGCTTCACCATAAATGTAGAATACCGGAGCACGATGCACATAGACTGTATCTCCACCAGCGAGAAAGATGTCTTCGTCCGACTTTCCGCCGAGATAGAGAGCGGGAATGTCTATCACTTTACGGAAGGGCTTGCCGTTACGTAAACCTGTAACAATGGCAAAATCATCGCCGCCGGGGGTGGCACCTCCGGCAGCGGCGAGCATGTCGCTGACGCGGCTGAGGGTTTCGAGGGGGAAGCGCCCTGGCCGGTTGACTTGGCCAAGTACGCTCACTTGACTGCCATGCATCTGCATGAGAAGAATGTTAACCTGCGGTTGCCGAACGAAGCCACCCTTCTTGAGAGCGTCGGCAATCTTCTTTTCAGCGGCATCGATGGCGAGTCCGCCAACTTCAACGGCACCGATCAGCGGGTACGTGATAGAACCATTCTCCGACACACGGGTTTCCGTCATGAGATCAGGGTTCTGGAAAACCTGGATGCGCAGAACGTCTCCCGGACCAAGCCGATAGTCGGGATTCTCCTCCGCGAAAACATTCATCGCAAACAGGGCAAAGAAAAAGGTGAGTGTCCGGGTCAGAGCTTGGGTCATGGATGCCAGCTTTCCTTATACATTTTGATTAATCGAACAAATTTTTACTTCAAACCTGCGACGCCCTTTTCCACCGCAATATCAGCGGCAGGTTTTGGCGCACCTGTTTCGGTGACGTTTGCAGCCGGAGGACTACTAGCTGCCTGAGATGTTGCGTTGCTGCCGGTATTGGCGAATTCGCCCATATAGGTAATTTTAGCATTGGCTTTGAGCGCCTTGAATTCCTGCTTGGCAGCTTCCGAGGCACGTTGGTTTCCGAGAAACTGCTGAATGCGCGGTAGCGCGACGGCTTCCGATACCGGCACCGACTGCGCCGCTGCAAGCCGCATCAACGTAATGGATTGAGGGCTCTCCATAAGCAAGCCTTGTCCGACTTTGAGCGGATGTATTTTAGGCAGCAGTTCAAGCGGAATCTGCTCGGCTGGGCGTGTAGCGCTGCCGCCCGAAAATTTTATGTCTTTACTCTTTAGCCAGTTGGCAATATCTTCCATCGACTTGCCGGCTTCAAGCATTTCACGTAGTTCATCGGCAATACCGGCAGTTGCGGGAAGTACGATTTCATGGATATTGTATATGCGCCGCTCGGCAAAGAGCTGTGGATGCTCACCGTAGTACTTCTTTGCTTCATCGACAGTCGGCTTAGCCATCGCTGCGGTAATCTGCTCAATATATGCACGAGCAAGGATTTCCCGGCGAGCATTCTCGATAGCCATGAGGACATCGGGTGTGCGGTCAAGTTTCTTCTCAACGGCCTGCTCGACAGCGAGTTCCTGATCAACGAGTTTATCGAGAATTTCGCGGCGGATCTTGGGTACCATTTCGGGTGTCTTGGCACCCGCGCCCGTGCGGGTCAACACGTAATTAATCTGGTGAACCGAGATTTCCCCCGAATTCACTTTGGCGGCAATCTGGCTAGCCGGTTTTTCTGCTTCTTTATTGCCACAGGCGGCAACGCCGAGCGCAAGCAACGGAAACAATATTGGATAGACTAATCTTGAATGAACGGATTGCATGTATACCTTCAATAAAAAATGTAGATGCCACAACGTTAAATTTGTATGACATGCTCGACAATCACCACACCGAGCAAGCAATATTCCCTTCTACATACCATTCGGTCACCCTCGGCAATCAATGCATGTTAGTCGCATTGCTTTACGTTCTTGTGACCGCCGTTTTACGATATCCTTGATTAGGCCGATGGGGTGTTCGGTCCATTTAAAATAGGACATAAAATTATATACATGAGATACCAATGGTCGTCAATGCGGTGCCGCACATAACATCCGATATCGTATAAGCACACCCAACTACTGCTTAAACTACATACTAAAGCCACCTAAAATAAGATGAGATTGAGCCAGTAATATACAAGTAACCACGATATACGAATTAAATTATGAAGCAATGATTACAAAGTACTATTCGGCATTGCGGAAACAGAAACCGAGCCTATTTCTTGTCGTCTTTCGTCTCTTGTGCCTCTTATCAAAAGTTAAGTCTTGCCGTGACGCTGGCAGCAGTGTTATCGAACTCATACGTACCGAGATTGGAGGAACGATGGTCCCTCTGTAGCATGGCGCTGAGAAAGAGTGCATCTACCGGCTGCCAGTCGAATGCAACCATGCCTGAATGCTGCGTATCGCTTCGGCTATCGCCAGGAAGGGCAATAACGGCACCGCGGAAATCTCGATCTAGAAAATCGTAGCGAAGGCGCAATGCAGTTTTGGAAGTAATTTGCCAGACCGGTGTCAGAGAAAAACGATTTGAAGCGATATAGCTGCTGGAAAAGAGCTGAAATTGAGGAAGCTGGAAGTCGACGGCAGTCTGCATGTTGCCAAGCTCGCGCGCCCAGGTGGCAGTAATACGGGTTTTACCGGTGACAAACCAATTAAAATCGACATTACCGATGATGCCGGAAAAGTCGCGCTGAGGAAAATGATCGTGTTTACGCGATAGGTGGCCGATCCGCGCCTCAATTGAAGTCTTGCCGCTCACCGGCCAAATCAATTGAAGCGAATGTTCCATGTCATTGAAACGAGTATCGAAGAGACGGCTGGCAATAGGTTCCGGGCGCTTAAAAAAGCTACCGTCGCCGCTTCTCACCTTATAGGTCAGTGTAGTGCCGGAAGGAAGGACGTAACGTATGCCTCCCTCGGCGGAAAGAACCTTGTTGTCAAAATCCTGCACGGTAAGCCGGCTGTTCTTTACGGTGGTGTGGGAGACGCCGCCAACAACGTGCCAGGAGCGGGTGAGCTCGAAAACAGCATCAAAACGGTAGTTATCGTCGGTGCGGATATTACGGTTGGCCGAGTTGATGAACCCCGTGAGATTCGAGAAGTTGTTGAGCGCCTCCCTGTGGCCGCTGCTTAGCGTGCCGTGAAGATAGGGAGTAAGAAACCAATGCCAGGCGGCCGTATAGTTTTTTCCGATAAAATTCAGGAATTCAAAATTGTGATAGCGATTATCGACGATGCTGCCATTAAAATCGAAACGCTGCATTGAATAAACTTTATTCACGTTCATCGCCGCCGTTGACGTTATGATCAGGTCGGATTTTGTGGATTGGCCTACCAAGGGAGCTAGATCGATGCTCGGCGCCAAACGGAAAACGTTGCTGTCATACATAAAGGTACTGCCGGCGCTCAAATTAAGCGTATCTCCCGGGGCAGCGGCGGCATGCTGAGCAGCCAGCGCTAAAAGCAGAAGAACGGCGATTGCGAGCCAATGGGAATAATAACGGGAGAGATTCAGCAGCGGCATTTTTCTCAAATCAATGTATTATCTTTCCGATACGAAATACCGCAAGAGTATCACCTTGGCTACATCGACGGTAGCAGAAATCGGTTGCAGACAATAGCCCGTAAGAGCTATATCCGTAGAATTTAAACCTCAGTAAGCAGCGCGATCCTTGAAGACCACGAGGATGGTTTTGAGGATGATGTGCAGATCGAGGCGCAGGGACCAGTTGCGCAGGTAATCGAGGTCGTGATCGATGCGCGCCTGCATCTTGTCGAGGGTGCGGGTTTCGCCGCGGTAGCCGTTGACCTGGGCCCAGCCGGTAATGCCGGGCTTGA
>JBOIFK010000139.1:0-9788 GCA_050741585.1 Nitrosospira sp. | reverse complement strand
GGGTAATCGCGCCGACCAGCCGTCGCCTGGCGCGTTTTCTAAGTTGAATTTCCTCTTCGCTGACAGTCTTCGCCATTTGATTTTGCTTGATTGCTAGCCGTACCCAACCGTGTTTCGATGCCGTAATATTTCGGCGACGGTATGGAACGATCCGAATATGCAGATTCTATCATTTTCGACCGCTTGCTCACAGGCATGCGCATAGGCCTCAGCAGGATTGGGGAAAGCAAGAATTTCCCCTCCTGCGCCGCTGACCCCGGCTGATTCCAGCGCCTGCGCCACCTCGTCCGCCGAGGCGCCGCGTGGTGCATTGATGCCCGCTATCAACCATATATCCACTCTTGTCGCCACTGCTCGTACCACGCTGCCAATATCCTTATCCCTGAGCATCGCGAACACCGCATAAGTTTTCCGGTAGCGTCCCATGCTGTCGAGGTTGCTGGCCAGCGCCTGTGCCGCGCCTGGATTATGCGCCACATCAAGCACCGTCACCGGCCGCCCCGGTAATACCTGAAACCGCCCTGGCAATGCGGCTTCCAGCAAGCCTTGACGTACGTCGCTCATGGTAATCGGCAGATTATCCCTGACGGCATCCAGTGCAGCGAGGCAGGCGCTGGCGTTATGCAGTTGGCGGGCGCCGCGCAGAGCGGGATGAGGAAGCGAATAGCGCTTTCCGGCGGGTCCCCAATAATTCCACAGGGTTGCATCGGCGGCGTTGGCTGAATAACCGAAGTGCTCACCGATATGCATTAAAGTTGCCCCAGTCACATTTGCATGATGACGGACAGCTGCGGGAATGTCCGGCTCAGAACACACTGCGGTCTTACCACTTCTGAAAATTCCCGCCTTCTCGAATCCGATTTTCTCCCGCGTGTCACCGAGATAATCCATATGATCAAAGTCAATGCTGGTAAGCACCGCGCAGTCGGCATCAAAAGCATTGACTGCATCCAGCCGTCCGCCCAGCCCCACTTCCAGAACCGCGACATCCACGCCGGCCTGGCCGAATAATTGCATCGCCGCCAACGTCCCGAATTCGAAATAAGTCAGGGAAACCCCGCTAGAGATCCTGGCCGATTCCACTACATAAAAAGCGTCGCACAATTCATCGTCACGCGTTTCCTGCCGGCCTATCCGCACTCGCTCGTTGTAACGCAGCAAGTGTGGCGAAGTGTAACAGCCTACACGATACCCGGCACGGCTCAGAATGGCTTCCATCATGGCGCACGTTGATCCTTTGCCATTGGTGCCGCCGACGGTAATGACAGGGAAAGACGGTGCAAGGCCTAACTCAGCCTTGACCCGGTTTACACGCTCCAATCCCATCTCGATGGTCTGCGGATGGAGTTGTTCCAGGTGAATCAGCCAATCAGGAAGCGCTCTGGACCTTGAATCGGATTCTGTCATGATTTCATGCGCCATCCCGGATATATCAGGTCGCGATCAATGCAGGCGCAGCCGGAAACCTCAGGGCACCGGTGCGGACGCGTGCCTTAGCAAGGTGCACAAATTCGCAAGCTTATCGCGCATGCGCCTGCGGTCCACGATCATGTCTATTGCTCCATGCTCCAACAGGAATTCGGCACGCTGAAAGCCTTCAGGCAAGGTTTGACGTACCGTCTGCTCGATGACACGCGGCCCCGCAAAACCGATCAATGCTCCCGGCTCAGCGATTACCACATCACCGATAAAAGCAAAACTGGCCGACACGCCACCCATAGTGGGATCTGTAAGTACCGAGATAAAAGGGAGCTGCTCCTGACTCAACTGGGTCAACGCCGCCGATGTCTTGGCCATTTGCATGAGCGATAGCAACCCCTCCTGCATGCGCGCCCCACCGCTGGCGGCAAAACACACAAACGCAAGACGCTGCTCGACACATGCCTGTACCCCGCGTACGAAGCGCTCACCCACCACCGAACCCATCGAACCGCCCATGAAGCCGAATTCAAATGCCGCTGCAACCAAGGGGACGGTTTTTATGCTACCCTGCATCACCACCAGGGCATCGTCTTCGTCAGTCTCCCTTTTCGCCTCCGATAAGCGATCTGTATAGCGCTTACTATCCTTGAATTTAAGCGGGTCCAGCGACAGCACTTCCGTACCGATTTCATAACGTCCTTCGGCATCCAGTAACAAATCAAGGCGCACTCTGGCGGAGATGCGATTGTGATGGTTGCATTTAGGACAAACGTTGAGATTGTTTCCCAGATCGGAGTAATACAGCACCGCTTCGCAAGAGGCGCATTTGCTCCACAACCCCTCGGGCACGACTTTCTTTTCGCCGCTCTCCTTGCGCTTGATTTTTGGTGGGAGAAGTTTCTGAAACCAGCTCATGAGATTCCGCCGGCCTCATCAATTGCGCTGCGAAGGTTTTTTACCAGATGGCATACATTTGTCAACGCCTCCTCCTTCGGTGAGGTTTCTATTTCCTCGATGATACGGCTGCCGACCACCACTGCATCAGCAAACTCCGCCACCGCTTTGGCTGTCGTACCGTCGCGTATACCGAAGCCAACGCCAATGGGAATGGAAATGATTGAACGCAATTGGGCCAGTTTATTGGTGACATCGTTCAGGTCAAGGTTTAACGCGCCCGTCACGCCTTTCAATGAAACATAATATACATATCCCTGCGCCATTTTCGCCACCTGTTCGATGCGCGCTTGCGGCGTGGTGGGAGAGAGCAAGAAAATCGCGTCGATCTGGTGGCGTTCGAGATGCCCCACCCATTCCGCGCACTCCTCAGGCGGATAATCCACGGTCAGCACTCCGTCTATGCCACACTCCTTTGCTCTTGCCGTGAATTTCTCATAGCCCATGGCTTCTATCGGATTAGCGTAGCCCATCAGCACGACTGGAGTATAGGGATCATCTTTTCTAAATTCTGCCACCATCGTCAATACATCCTTCAAACCAACATCGTGCTTCAACGCTCGTTCGGAAGACCGCTGTATCGTCGGCCCATCAGCCATGGGATCGGAAAACGGCACTCCCAGTTCGATAACGTCGGCACCCGCCTTCACCAACCCGTGCATCAACGGAACCATCATCGCCGGTTCGGGATCGCCAGCGGTAATGAAAGGGATCAGAGCCTTTCTGCCTTGCAGGCGCAGTTTGTCGAAGACGATAGTGATACGGGACATGAAATGCCGGATTCGGTTAGGTGGTGATGTCGGTGGCCCGCGAGACAACAGTGGTCATATCCTTGTCTCCGCGTCCGGAGAGATTCACCAGCAGTAGTTTGTCCCTGGCGAGCGATGGCGCGAGCTTGGCGGCGTAGGCCAATGCATGGCTGGACTCCAGTGCTGGCATGATGCCTTCGTAGCGGCACAGGGCGTGGAATGCCGCCAGCGCCTCGTCATCGGTGATCGCCACGTATTCAGCGCGATTGCTGTCCTTGAGCCACGCATGTTCCGGACCGACGCCAGGGTAATCCAGACCCGCCGAAATGGAATGGGTCTCGATAATTTGCCCATTCTCATCCTGAATCAGGTAGGTGCGATTCCCGTGCAGCACCCCGGGCTTTCCTGTCGTGAGGGTAGCGGCATGCTGGCCACTCTCAATCCCGTATCCCGCCGCTTCCACGCCTATCATGCGGATATCGTTGTCCAGATAGGGATAAAACAGGCCAATAGCGTTTGACCCTCCTCCCACACAGGCGATCAATGCATCCGGCTGGCGTCCGTACTCGTCATCCATCTGCGCCATTGCTTCTCGTCCGATAATTGCCTGAAAATCACGCACCATCATCGGATACGGATGCGGTCCCGCCACCGTGCCAATAATATAAAACGTATCTCCGACATTGGTTACCCAATCGCGCATGGCCTCGTTAAGCGCATCCTTCAGCGTTCTGGAACCCGACTCGACCGGCACCACCGTTGCTCCCAGGAGCTTCATCCGATAAACGTTGGCGGCCTGGCGCTCCACATCCACGGAGCCCATGTAAACCACGCATTCGATCCCATAACGCGCGGCTACCGTGGCGCTGGCCACACCATGCTGACCCGCGCCGGTCTCCGCGATCACGCGCGACTTGCCCATGCGCCTTGCCAGAAGCGCCTGTCCGACAGCGTTGTTGATTTTATGCGCGCCGGTATGATTCAGGTCTTCGCGCTTCAGCAGGATTTGTGCTCCCCCAAGGTGGGCCGACCATCGTTTTGCGTGGTAGATGGGGCTGGGCCGCCCAACATAGTGCTTCAATTCATAGGCAAATTCCGCCTGAAAATCGGCATCGTCGCGATAACGTTCGTACTGAACACGCAATTCTTCCAGCGCTGCAATCAATGTCTCGGCAACGAATACACCGCCATATGGGCCGAAGTGACCATGCCTGTCAGGAAGATCATAAACGTTCACTATTTCGAACTCCTTGCATGAAAGCAGCAATTTTCTCCGGATCCTTGATACCTTTGGCCGTTTCCACGCCGCTCGATACGTCCACTGCCCAAGGTTGAGCCTGTTTGATTGCCGTCGTAACATTACCGGAATGCAATCCGCCTGAAAGAATCAACGGCAGCGATAGATTGTACGGAATCAAGTTCCAGTCAAACGCATGCCCGGTCCCTCCCGGTTCGCCTTTAACATAAGCATCAAGCAACAATCCGCTGGCACCGATATAACGGGTTGCGTATTGTAGCAAATCTGCCCCCGCTCTGACTCGTATGGCTTTTATATAAGGTAGCGGAAATTGCCGGCAGAATTCGGGAGACTCATCGCCATGAAACTGCAATAAATTCAACCCGGCTACGCAGGTGGTTTCTTTCACCCATTCCGGATCCGGATCAACGTAGACGCCAACCGCGCTGATAAACGGCGGCAGCGCCGCAATGATTTCCCGCGCGGCAGCGGGCGTGACATAACGCGCGCTTTGCCTCCAGAATACAAAACCAATCGCATGCGCGCCAAGATGTACCGCTGCCAGTGCATCCTCAACGCGTGTAATACCGCAAATTTTTACTCGAATACCCATATCAGCAGTTTTATGCTTTATTCATACCCTGAATCCGGGAATTGGGTAGTGGTGGAACGTGGAGTACAGGGCCATAAACACGGTTTCGTCATCGCTGGGCTACCCGATCCCGCACTTCGTGCAGATCGATCTAGAAATCTAATGGAGTTTGCTAGAACTAAAAACCGCATGCCTTGCAATCGCCTTGTCAGAAACAGATTTTCTATCGATCTATTCTCGCGTATTCATGGCACCGGTAACTCAATCTATGCCTGGCCTGCTCATCCTCGGCAGCACTGCGGCAAGCGGTGGCTCGACGAAAGAGGGTAACTTCCATTTGGCATCATAGGTGATCCCTGCCAAGTATAGCCCCGCAGCGGAAAAGGTAGGCGCGGCGTAGTCGCGCTTACGGCCTTCGAGGAGTTCCTGCATCCATTCCGGAGGATATTTGCCTTTGCCCACGTAGATCAGGCAACCTACAATATTACGTACCATGTGATGCAAAAATCCATTCGCACGCAACTCAAATGCAACAATGTCCCCCTGCCGCGCGATTTCGAGCTTGGTCAAATGGCGCACGGGCGACTTCGCCTGACACTCCGCAGCGCGAAAAGCGCTGAAGTCATGCTCGCCGAGCAGCATTTGCGCGGCAACCCGCATTCGCTCAACGTCAAGAGTCTGATGAAACCAACCGATTTTACCGTGATAAAGCCCCGGACGCACCGGATGGTTCAGTAACAGATAGAGATAGCAGCGCTCCCTGGCGCAGTAGCGGGCATGAAAATCATCCGTGGTTTGCGAAGCCCACAACACCGCGATGCTATCAGGCAACAATGCATTGACGCCACGCACCCAGGCGCTCATGGGACGCTGTGCCGGCGTGTCGAAGTGCAACACCTGGTACGAGGCGTGGACACCCGTATCGGTGCGTCCCGCCGTAATGACCCGAATGTCACTACATGCGATTTTCGACAATGCAATTTCCAGCGCATCCTGCACTGAACCGCCCGATCGCTGGCTCTGCCAGCCACAGTAATCGCTGCCATCGTACTCCAGCACCAAGGCAATTCTCACAGCACAGGCACCTTCATGGTTATTGTGATGCAGGACGGAACTCCCATGAAAAACCAACAGATTGGAGTTCAATCCGGCCGGCAGCGAGCTCACCGTAAAGATGAAGCCACCGGATGGAAAGAAAATCTTTCCGGATCACGGAACTAAATTTTGAAAAATAAACGATCAACTGCCCGAATTGAGTAGGATATATGGAATCCCATAGAGCAATGCCGCTAGGAACGGTAATATTCATTATGAACAAAGAACCCGGAAACCAGGCTCTACAAGACAGCCAACATTAACCTTGCGCTCTCTTGCTGCTGAACGTCGCCCTCGCGGCTCACTTCCTGAAGAACCTGCCTGGCAGCCTCCTTGTCGCCCATTTCCTGATAAGCTCTGGCCAAATCAAGCTTGGTGACGATTTCATGCCAGTGGGTATTCCGTTCCGCGAATTCCTTTCGCTTGATGGATTCTATGCGATCCAAATCGAAACTCACGTCGGGCAACCCCGGCTTACCCAGGGGCTCAGCGGAGGATGCTGGGGAAGAAACCGGATCGAATGGGACAGGCCCGGATGAGTTGGCCGAATCCCCCGGCATCTGTCGCGTTTCAGGAGCGCGGGAGCTGTGATTCCCTGCCGGAGCATCCTCGAGAATTTTCTGTGTTCGAATATCGTTGGCAGTCGGATAAACTCCAGCCGGGGCCGCTGCATCGGCCCGCCTGGCAGCATTCGTTGTTGCCGCGGGGATAGGCGCCGCCATTGCCACGGATGTTGCCGCGTTCATCGCTTTATCGTGCAATTGGAGGTCGGAAGAGACCGTGTTCGCGTTGGAATTGTCCGGCAATGCTTCCTTCTGTCGGCCCGCCATGGACACGCCGACAACACCCGTAATCAGAAGCGCAAGCGCGCCACCCAAATATTCGATGTTAGCCGTCATATCATCGATCAGGGAACTCTCGACAAGCCGATGAGGAGCCGAAACCGCTCCCTTGCCGGGTTTTTCGGCAGCTTGCAAGGGTTTGGCAATCTCCGTCGCAGACTTGACTGTTTTTGGTGGCGTTGCTTCTTCCACGTTGCCTGCAGCGATCGGGGGCCCGCCTTCGGCTCCCGAGACTGGCCCTGGCGTATGCCCGCTTTGTGACGAAATCGCCACCGGCGGATCTGGTAATGTGCTGCCATTCGCGTCGACAGCTTCTACCCTTTTCTGCATGTCCGCCAGGGTAAGGTTTTTTAACTCCAGCAGGCGTTGTAATTCCCTGATATTCTTTTCGAGAAGTACGACGCGCTCATTGGCTTCGCTAATCGCCTTGCTCTTCGCGACGGCATCTTCCTCCATCGCACGGAATCGATCCTGCACATCATTTACCTTCGTTTCGCCGCCATCTTTTCCGCCTTCGTTCCTCCCATCAATCTCCTTCCCCGCCACATTCTTGTCGATGCCCCATGCCTCTCCACCGTTGGAAAGTTTCAGAATCTCATTGGGTGACTCCTGGGTCGCAACGACATCCGCCTCCGCACTGGAGTCGATCTTTCCGGTAACCGTCTGTCTCAACCTTTCAGTGGCCGGGGCCAAGCCCACCACATCGGCCAGCTTATACCGGTTCCAATCCGCTGTTTGCACTTTTACTTCCATGTCGGCCTCGGCCGGACCTATCGTATCGATTTCACGGCCACCCGGTATCCGTAAAATTGCGCCTGCCTTAAGCCGATGTATATTATTTCCAAGGAAGGCATCCGGGTTTGCACGATGAAGGGCAATCAGCATTTGATTAACAGTCACTCCGGAAGATGGAATGATATTCTGCACGATTCTCGCCAGGGTATCGCCCTGCTTTACCGGCCCATAGACCGTATGAGCCTGACTCGCCGAGGTGGGTTCCGGCACTCGCAGCTTTTCACCTGAGACCGAACCCCTATTTGGCAAACCTGATTTTTCAACCGTAGCCGACTCAGCCTTGGTGGAATGGACGGAATCAGGAGCATCGGATCGATTTGATTGCCCTGGTACCGCCGCAGGCGGATGCGCGTCGATTTCCGGCGGGGCAAGCAGGACCGTGTATTCACGCAACAAGCGCCCCGCCGGCCAATTCAATTCAACCAGCATGTTCAGGAACGGTTCGTTGATGGGCTGCGAAGAGATAATTCTGACGTAGGGCTGTCCGTCGGAGCGGTTTTCGATACTTGCTTTAAATGTGGAAAGAAGAGGCAGGTAATCGACATTCGCCTGACGAAAAGTATCTTGTGAGGCAAGGCGCGCCATTAAAGAGTGTTTCTCCTCTTTTTTTACCGCAACAAGGTCGATTTCCGCCGTGAACGGTTGTCCCAAAGCAGAATGGATAGTCAATCTGCCCAAGCCCGCTGCATGGATCGCCGGAGACATGAGCAGAATTAAGAGCAAACACGCTTTAGAAGTAAGCTTGCACACGGCGACCCATTCTTGGGAAGGACAAATTGGAATATCGGTAGTTGCGGCAATTGAATCTGCTGAAGCTTATCTCTTTCTCTTATATAACCAGCCCGTCTAGAATTTTAAACTAAAACGCCTTAACAGCAGCAAACCCGGCAGGCCATCGGGCACAGAAACCACCTACCGGTTTTCAGGCTTCCACCAGAATTCTCAACATCCTGCGCAACGGTTCCGCAGCGCCCCACAGCAATTGATCACCCACCGTGAACGCAGAAAGATATTCGCCACCCATGGAAAGCTTGCGTAGCCGTCCTACCGGCACAGTCAGTGTCCCGGTAACCATGGCGGGAGTTAACTCCTTCATTGTACTCTCGCGCTCGTTGGGTACCACCCGCACCCAACTGTTGGAAGCGGATAGAATATCCTCGATCTCGTCCAGAGGAACGTCTTGCTTCAACTTGATGGTCAGTGCCTGACTGTGGCAGCGCATTGCGCCAACACGGACGCAGATGCCGTCAACCGGCACAGCATGATCGCCGCGCCCCAGGATCTTGTTCGTCTCAGACTGGCCCTTCCACTCTTCCCGTGTCTGTCCGTTGCCAAGGTCCCTATCGATCCAGGGGATGAGGCTTCCCGCCAGCGGCACGCCGAAATTCTCGATTGGAAAATTCCCATTGCGCATTGTTCCCGCCACCTCACGGTCAATATCCAGTATGCCCGAAGCCGGATCGTCCAATAAATCTTTTGCCACGCGATGCGCTTCGCCCATCTGCATCAGCAGTTCCCGCATGTTCTGCGCGCCGGCGCCGGAAGCCGCCTGATAAGTCATGGCGCTCATCCATTCCACCATGTCTTCTTCAAACAACCCCCCCACCGCCATCAGCATCAAGCTCACGGTACAATTGCCGCCAATGTAATTCTTTACATCATCGTGCAACGCCTGCTTGATTACCGGCAGATTGACGGGATCGAGGATAATGACGGCGTTCTGCCCCATGCGTAAGGTGGAAGCCGCATCAACCCAATAACCCTGCCAGCCTGCCTGACGCAGCTCGCTGAAAACCGCGCTGGTATAATCACCTCCCTGGCAGGAAATGAGAATATCCATCGCCTTGAGTTCGTCGATGTTGTACGCGTCTTTAAGGGGCGATATTTCCCGGCCGATATCCGGCCCTTTGCCACCCTTCTGTGAAGTGGTATAAAATACCGGCTCAACCAACGCAAAATCATTCTCTTCCCGCATTCGCTGCATGAGCACTGAACCCACCATGCCGCGCCAGCCAATAAATCCGACTCGTTTCATAGATCACCTCTCTTTTCAGGAGTTGGTTCCTGACCTCTCCTACCTCATATCATCTTAAATCCGGCAG
>JBOIFK010000138.1:0-10337 GCA_050741585.1 Nitrosospira sp. | reverse complement strand
GTACTACAGCCTATAGACTTCCATAAATCCAGATCACTCATCTAAAGTGCGATTAAATTTTTCTGAACCGGGGCGATAAAGGGAAATACTCAATGAATATCCTCGCTGTTTCATTGCTTGCCACTCTCTCACTGACGCTCGCCGGTTGCGGTGAAAAAACTCCTGGGAATATACCCAAAATGCCTAAAACAGACTCGGAATCGCCGGCCAAGCTTGCGGATGAGTTTACGGCTGAAAAGGAAATTCCATCCGTACTGGAGAACACATTAACGCCGGAGGAAAAATCTGCGCTGCTGAAAGATATCATGCCGCCCGGGTCGCCGAACGAGCCAACGCCCGAAGAAAAGTTCCTTCAATTAAGAAAGGACGCGGATGCTGGAGATGCCAAAGCGCAGAATGGGCTCGGTGTGATGTACTACACAGGCGAAGCCATATCCAAGGATGCGTCGGGTAAAATCCTGAATAACGATCCTGAAACAGCCGCTGCATGGTTCCATCGATCCGCTGCGCAGGGATACGCCGACGCGCAATTCAACCTCGGCTTGATGTATGCCAATGGTGAAGGTGTGACCAAAGACGCCGCCAAAGCGGTCGAGCTATTTCAGAAAGCGGCCGATCAGGGAAATGTCGATGCGCAAAATAATCTCGGCGTAATGTATTACGCCGGTGAAGGCGTCCCGAGGGATACGGCCAAAGCCGCGGAATGGTTCAAGAAAGCCGCCGCGCAAGGAAACGCCGATGCGCAGGCCAACCTTGACGCAATGAAATAAAAAGAAAATTTTAGATTCAATCAAACGAAATCCGATATACCAAAGACTTTGATAATTTCCGCACAATGTGACCAGGCAGTGGTAACGCATTTGGCGGCAGGCGAATGAGTCCTGCCCCTATTGAGCTCATTGGCGCAATTCTGTTTGGCGTCGCATTGATTCATACTTTTTCGACGAAGGTTTTCGAAAAGCTGGCGCACGCCCAGCCGGCGCATACCGGTATTTGGCATTTCCTGGGCGAAGTCGAGGTGGTTTTTGGTTTCTGGGCAATGGTCCTGATCGCCATGATGCTGTTGGTGGAGGGTAAGGAAGCCGCTACCACTTACCTCGAGCAGCAGAGCTTTACGGAACCGATGTTCGTATTCGCAATCATGGTAGTCTCCGGCAGCCGCCCGATCCTGCAATTTGCCATGCTTTGCGTCAAAAAGCTTGCCCGGCTCATTCCCTGGCCGGACGGAAAAGCATTTTACTTCGTCACATTGTCGTTTGTTCCTTTGCTGGGCTCCTTTATCACCGAGCCCGCAGCCATGACATTAGCCGGGTTGATCCTGCTTGAGCGTTATTACTCCAAGGAAATTTCGTCCCGGCTCAAATACGCCACCCTCGGCGTGTTGTTCGTTAATATCTCAATCGGCGGAACGATGACTTCGTTCGCTGCGCCGCCCGTACTCATGGTAGCCGCCAAGTGGGGATGGGACACCACCTTCATGTTTACCACGTTCGGCTGGAAAGCCGCTCTGGCGGTGCTGGTGAATGCTTTAGTGGTCACGCTTCTGTTTCAACGTGAATTATCAAAAATGCAAAATGAGGAAAAGGCCGAACAGATCGACGTTCCACTGCTGGTGGTCCTTATACATCTGCTTTTTCTGATCGGTGTTGTCTTGTTTGCGCATCATCCCGTCATCTTTATCGGGCTGCTACTTTTCTTCCTCGGTTTTACGCAGGCATATGAGCGCTACCAGGATCCGCTGATCCTTCGTGAAGGGTTAATGGTCGCTTTTTTTCTTGCCGGATTGATTGTTCTTGGCGGACATCAGAAGTGGTGGCTGCAACCCATGCTGGCGGGGATGGACAGTACCACGCTCTTTTTCGGCGCCACCATGCTTACAGCAGTCACTGACAATGCGGCGCTCACGTATCTGGGTTCCCTCCTGGAGGGAACGAGCGCGGAGTTCCGGTATTCGCTCGTCGCCGGCGCCGTTGCCGGAGGCGGCCTGACTGTGATTGCCAATGCTCCGAATCCGGCAGGATTTTCCATCCTTAAAGGTTCATTCAAGGATGAGACGATCCATCCTTTAGGTTTGCTGGCAGCGGCGCTGCCTCCCACGGTCGTTGCCGTTCTTGCGTTTCAGTTGCTCTAAGCCCGTCGCGCTGAAATCCATTAAAACCCATAAGGCGCGGAAGGCGTATCCTTCTTAAGGGCGCGCAAATCCTCATTCTCGGCCCGTAGGAGTTCAAGCTGTTTGTGGAGGCGACGGATCGAAATCCGCTCACGCAACATCGTCGGAACCGTCACTAACGCACCAATGAGGGCACCCAGCCCAAAGCATGCCGCGATCACGACCGCGAGCGAAGCATCGGCGCGCCATACAAAAAATACCACGCTTACCGATACGGCGTTCTGAACCGCAAACATGACAGTCAAAAGGACTATGACGAGTACAACCACCAATTGTAACCGCATAACCCCTCCATTCTCCCTGGCAATAACCAGAAGCCTCACCATGCGCCTCTTTATGCCTTGCGTGACACCGAGCCGATTATTTTAATTCCGCTCTTATTTGAACCCAGATAATCCATTAGGCGGCTCTGCGAGCCTACGCGAGTGCCTCGCCATCATCTCACGTCCTAACGGATTATCTGGGTTGAAGCTGTTATGTAACGATATCTCCGACGCATTGCAAGACTATCCCATTAGTGCAATAACTGGTGAGAACTGGGTCAGGACGATGCCAAACCAAAAAAATATTGATGATGCCTGATGGGAATAAAAAACAGTCGATTAAGGGTTGGCTGAGATCCGTTTCGGAAAACCGGACATCAACAAGGGTATTTCCGATAAATCCGGCCTGTTCAAAGCTGAGGCAAGCCGAAATTGGAAAAGCGTAGTATTGACGCCTAGACTCTCTTAGCCGCGAACTTTGCGAGCGAAGCCAATTTCCATCCATTTCTTGATGCGGTTGGCGTCGCCGATACGTGAGTTCTTTCCCCAGGAATCAAGCAATACAATAATAACCGGTTTTCCGCTTATTTTCGCCTGCATCACCAGGCAGCGGCCTGCCTCGCTGAGAAAGCCTGTTTTTGATATGCCAATATCCCAATTCCCGCTGCGCACCAGATTGTTGGAATTGCTGAATTGCAGGCTACGGTCTTCATCACCGAATACCACCGCGTGCTTGGCGGTCGTCGAGAATTCACGGATGATGTTGTAATCATATGCAGCGTCAACCATTTTTGCCAGATCACGCGCCGTGGAAACATTCGCGCTATTGAGTCCGGTAGAATCGACAAAGTAACTGTTGCCCATCCCAAGCTCGAATGCCTTGTTGTTCATGGCTTCAACGAATGCATTAATACCGCCGGGGTAAGCGCGTCCCAGAGCCGCCGCAGCGCGATTCTCGGAAGACATCAATGCCAGCCGCAGCAATTCACGTCGGGTAAGGCTGGTCCCCACCCGCAGGCGTGAGCGGGTATTTTTGAGAACATCAATGTCGGCGGATTCGACAGTGATCTTCTCCCCCAGCGGCAGCTGCGCGTCGAGTACCACTATCGCTGTCATCAGCTTTGTAATGGAAGCGATCGGCATCACGGTATCCGCATTCTTACTAAACAGAATGCGCTCATGCTGCGCGTCTAAAATCAGCGCCGCATGCGACTTCAGATTCAAGCCCCCCTGCTGAGCAAAAGCACCACCGGTAAATGCGAACATGGCGCAAGCCGCAAGGATCATTTTCTTCATTTTCTCTATCCGTTAGGAAAATTTATCCGCTGCCTGCGGATCGGGTAAATGGACGCGAGATAAGTTAACAAATATTGGGAGATAGGGGAAGGACTTTATGTAGATTATCAGGCAAAAAAATAGCAATATCCGTCGCTGCGATATTGGTAATGCTAGTGTAGTGAGTTAGAGATATCGTTACATCGCCGATTCAAATGAATAAACCGGGACAGAATGTTAAAAATGACGGGATTAGCGTCAGACAAGGCGCGAGGAGGCGCATCGTTATTCATATGCAACGACGAGCAACGCAGTATGGCGGCAATCTGGTCATTTTTAAGTAGTGATATCTCTGATTCACTACACTAGCAGCCGGGTCATCATGCCAAAACGAGGTGGATTACCAGGCGGCATCACGCTGAAAGTCGGGGTAATCGGCAGGAAGCAGAACGCAGGCGATAAAACGTGCGATGCGTCTTCCCTCAGTTCATCAGCAATCGATGACCTTCGATAAGCGCCCGTGACGCGCCTTCGAGCGGCAACGGCCTTGAGAAATAATAGCCCTGCATCTCATCGCAATCATGTTTTATCAGGAAATCCAGCTGTGCTCTGGTTTCGACGCCCTCTGCCACCACCTTCAATCCGAGGCTGTGTGCGAGTTTGATCATTGCCACCGCGATGGTAGCGTCGTCCAGGTCAGTGGTAACGTCCCGAATAAATGCGCGGTCGATCTTGAGGATATCGAGGGGAAACCGCTTAAGATAGGCAAGACTCGAGTAACCGGTACCAAAATCGTCCATCGAGATTTGCACACCAAACGCCTTCAGGTTTTGCAGAGCATTGGCGGCTATCTCGGCCTCCTTCATCAATACCGATTCAGTCAGCTCAAATTCCAGCAGGTGGGGATCAATGCCGGTAATCTCCAAAGTTCTTCCAATAACGGCATCGAGATCCTGCTGTTGAAACTGTCGCGCCGAAAGATTGATTGAAATTGGGTGCAACACCAGGCCTTGGTCCTGCCATTCTCCTATCTGTTCGCAAACCGTTCGTACAACCCATTCACCAACGGACACAATCAACCCGGTATCTTCAAGGACCGAGATGAATTGGAGTGGCGGAACCAAGCCCCGCACTGGATGCTGCCAGCGCAACAGTGCTTCAAAGCCGGTAATCCTGCCACTGGTTAAACTCGCCTTTGGCTGGTAGTGCAGCACGAATTCCTGCCGTGCCAGCGCGCCGCGCAGTTGTGTTTCCATCTTCAGCCGCGCTACTGCACGCTCATTCATCTGCGGCAGGTAGAACTGGTACATCGCGGGCCCCTGCTCTTTAGCCTGAAACATAGCGGTATCGGCATTCCGGAGAAGGCTGTCGGCATCCGCGCCATCTCCAGGATAGATGCTGATCCCGAGGCTCGCGGAAATGTATATTTCCTGGCCCTCCAGCTCGAATAGCAGCGAGAGCGCGGTAATGACTTTTTCCGCGACCAGAGTTGCATCCTCGGCCTGAACCAGGTTGAAAAGAATGAACGCGAACTCATCCCCCCCCAGACGCGCAACCGTATCGCCCTTACGCACACATTGCTGCAACCGTTGCGCGACCTGGACCAGCAATTGGTCGCCAATGCTGTGGCCCATCGTATCGTTAACGATCTTGAAGCGGTCCAGATCAACAAACACCACCCCTATTCGTCCTCCGTTGCGCCGTGCGTGTTCCATCGCCTGTCCAAGGCGATCGAGAAACAGATTTCGGTTTGGCAATCCCGTGAGAGGGTCGAACTGCGCAAGATAGGTCAGCCGCTCCTCGGCGCTTTTGCGATCAATCGCGGTCGCAAGGACATTGGCGAGACTCTGCAGAAAACTGATACTGTCCGGCGTAAAACGAAGCTCGTCGCGGGAATAGGCTCCTAGCACGCCATATGGGCCACCCGCTCCGGTAATAAGCACATCGACTCCGCTGCGTATGCCATGCGTTCTGAGGATCTCGGATGGCTTGAAACGCGTCTCGGGGCGAAAATCCTCCACGATGACAGGTTCACGGTTTGCGAGCACAAACCGGGATTGCGTATTCTCGTCGGTAGAGATGTGGCGTCCAATCCATCCTTCTTGCCAGCCTGCACCCGCCTCAAGTATAAAAGAACGGCCATCCGGAGTGAGCCGAAGGAGCTTGCAGAAGGAGACATGGAGACCTCGTGCGGCAATTGTCGCGGCCTGTTTCCACAGCTCGTCAAGATCAGCGCTGGCAAGCGCCTGTTGGCCGAACGTCGCAATCAGACCCTGCTGCATCGCATGCTGCCGAACTGCCAATTCGGCCTGCTTTCGCTCGGTAATATCTATGGCGGTTCCCACCACCTTCAGTTCGTTGTCCCTCGTCCCCCACGTGACCACTTTAGCGACATGGAGGTAACGTACGGTTTCATTGGCGTACAGAATCCGGAAATCCATCTGTCCTCGTCCATTCTCCGCGCTGATTCTTTCGAGTTGCGCTTCCTGCTCAGGCAGATCATCGGGATGAATATAGGATTTCCAGACTTCATAAGTAATTGGGCGCTCACATGGGACACCATAGATCTCATACATGCGATCGTCCCATATGATCTCGTTGGTAACGGTATTCCACTCCCAGATGCCTATCGCGGCTGCCTCTGTGGCAAGAGAAAGGCGAGTCCTTTCTTCCATTAAAACCCGTTCCCTGCGCGTCGACTCGGCTCGGAGCCAAACATTTTCGATGACTGTGGGTAATCGCTGAAAATAGCCCGCGCCTTTTACAACATAATCGGCGGCTCCAAGCTTGAGTGACTGCCGCGCAATTTCTTCATCCCCCCGCTCAACAACGAGAATAATTGGCAGGTCAAGCCCCCGAACCTGGCAAAGTTCCTTGAGAACATCGGTGACAGCAGCTCCGGGCAAGCGGTAATCAAGGAGAAGAACATCGGTAATGATCTTCGGATCAGGCACCGTAAAGCGATGCAGGATTTGCTCGGCTGTCTGAAGCGATTCAACATGGAGTTGTGGAGCGATGGAAGCAAGCTCCCGCTTAGCCAAATCGATATCGTAAATATTCGGCTGGGCGTACAGGATTCTGAGAGCAGCAGCCCGCCGGAAGGTTTCCGTGCGAAATTTATCGAGCGCAGCACGCAACACGATAGCCAGCGTCGCAAGGCAATCGCTACGCTTTATGACATAATCATCAGCGCCGGCGCGGAGCAATGCCACCAGGGTTTCTTCGCTGACCGCGCTGGTGAGAACCACGACGGGCAATGGCAGGCGCTGACCGCGAATCTGAGCCAGCAGGGTTGTGCCACTACCGTCTGGGAGATTAAGATCGGTCAGGACCAGATCATAGCGAGGAGGAGCATCCGGCCGGTCCGGTACGACGGTTGCTGTTTTCAACCCGGTGCCATAAATTACGTGGAATTGCTCGACCCGTGCGAGCGCATCGGTTAATGTCGTAACAATCTCCAGTTGGATATCTGGCGCACGCTTCCGCAGCTCGATTCGCACAAGATCGGCGTCTTGAGCGTTATCCTCAAGGTAGAGGACCTTCATTATCCTGGATCCGGCAGTGGTAACGAACTCACCAGGAAAGGGGAATTCATGTACGCCACAAAGTCGTTATGGATCATGGCACCGATCCAGAGAGTCGGTGAAATGGGCGGTCGACTGCCGGATTCAGGATCACACATGCCTTTGCCTTGGAAGGCTGGGAGTGTTGAGAACAGTCCAGTAAAGTTCGATCTGTCTCGCCACATCGATAAATTTATCAAAATCCACAGGCTTCACGATGTACGAGTTTGCCCCGACTAAATAGGCTTCATGAATATCCTGATCCTCGGTCGAGGAGGTCAGGATCACAACAGGAATCGTTCCAAAATCGGAATGTGCCCGGATGGCTCGTAAAACCTCAAGCCCACCAACCTTGGGTAATTTCAAATCAAGCAATATCACGACCGGTATAGGCTCCTCTGCTTTCCAGCCGGCAATAAAGTCGAGCGCTTCCTGTCCATCCCACAGCACTTCGATTGGATTGGCCAAGTTGTGCCGAACGAAAGCACGCCGCGTGAGATCCACATCCATCGGATTATCCTCAATGAGCAGTATTGGTAGGATGTTACTCATTGCCCGACGCCGGAAGTGATTCTGGAACCATGCTGGACAAAGGCAGTTCCAGGTAAAAGGTCGCTCCGGTGCCCAACTGGCTTTCGGCCCAAACCCGCCCTCCTACCCGTTCCATGGCTTTGTGTACCATTGCAAGCCCGATACCCGTGCCGGGGTACTCTTCGGCGCGATGAAGGCGCTGGAACATCTCAAAAATTTTGTCGTAAAAACGCATATCAAATCCAATGCCGTTGTCTCGTACCGAGAGAATGCAGTGGCTGCCCGCGGCCCGTGCACGAATTTCTATCGCCGGTTCAGCTGCATATTGGGAAAACTTGAGGGCATTATCAATCACATTACGCAATGCTATCGCTAGACCTTCCGGGTCGGCACTAACCCGAAAGTCGCCGACTTCGACAGTGAGATGCACATTTTTGCAGCCGTCATGCCATCGGTTCAGCACACTGGACACGAGGCTGGAAAGCTCGACAGCCGCTGTGGACACCCCTCGTCGTTCGAGCCTTGAATAAGCGAGCAGATCTTCAATTAAATCAGTCATATGTTTTGTAGCGGTCCGCACATTTTTCAGAAAACGCCGGCCTTCCTCATTAAGCTGCTCGTGATGCTCCTCCAGCAAAAGGCGGCTATAACCGTCGATTCCCCGGAGTGGTGCCCTGAGATCGTGCGAGACGGAATAACAAAAACTTTCCAGCTCCTTGCTCTTGGCGAAAAGTTGTGCCGTCCGCTCATCCACTTTGCACTCGAGATTGACATTTGCATCCCTTAAAGCCTCTTCGTTTCTTTTTCGCTCGGTAATATCTTTCATGGTTAAAAACGCTAATCCTTTGCCATCACCGTATTGGGAAACGACTCCGGCATAACTAAAGATACGTTCCCAATCTCTATCGATCCGTTTAATCCGCAGCTCCAGATCATTCAGATGCTCGCCCTTGAGAATACGCGCCAAGGGCCATTGTTCCGGAGGGAGAGGAATCCTCTCGATAGTCGATATCTCATAGATGCGCATCAGGTTATGACGGCCGATTAACACCTCCTCTGCGCTGCTGATGTCATGCATCTTGAGCGCTGCCGAATTCCAGTGCAGCAGTTGACCTTTAAGGTCGGCGATAACAAGACCTTCGCTCATATTCTCCATTACCACCTGAAGCTGCTTCTCCGTTTCGCGCCTGACGGTCTCTCCCAACCTCTGCTCGTTTACATCCGTGTTCGTGCCAAACCACTGCGTCACGCGGCCTTCCGCATTCCTTAGCGGCTCTGCACGCGTCAGGAATATCCGGAACTGCCCATCTGCCCCTCGTAAGGGAAACTCCATATCGAACGCTTGTCCAGCGGCAACGGCATTGCCCCATCGCTCAATGACTTTAGGCAGCATCTCCGGATCGTGCACCTTCTGCCAGCCGAATCCTTTCATTTCTTCCGGTGTGGCACCTGTATAGTCATACCAGCGCTGGTTATACCAGGATCTTGATCCATCCGCCTCGGCTATCCACGCAAGCTGGGGAATGGTATCGGCCATGGTTCGAAACCGCTCGTCACTCTCCCGCAGCGCCTCCTCAGCACGGCAGCGGCTGGTAATATCGAGCATAATTGCCAGAAGTACTACACCTTCGGGTTGTGCAAATAGCTGCAGGTGCGCCTCGACTGGATAAAGCGTCCCGTCAGCACGCCGATGCATCGTTTCAAAAACGAGTACTTTCTCTCTGCGATGCAGAAGCGGATTGATCATGGTCCGGAATGATGCCTCGTCAAATTCCGGCTGGATGTCCAACGGTGTCATCAACCGCATCGCTTCCATGTGATAGCCGAGATTACGCTGTGCTCCACTATTGACATACTTAAAACGCAGGGTCTGGGCGTCAAAAAGATAAATCTCATTCAAACTCTGCTCTAGAATGCTGGCTGTTGTGGCATGCGCCTGTTCGATTTGCAGGAGTCCGTCAGTATCCTGAGTCACCTCGGAACTACCTAGAATGCTTCCTGCATGATTTTGGATTGAAGATATCATTACGTTTACGAAAACCAGAAACTGCTAACCAATCTCTTTCCTAAAAAATAACCATGCATATCACCATCATTCCAGGTGTCAAATCAATCAATTGGCACGGTTAGTCTGTTGTTTTATTGCACTGCCCGCCTGCATCCGGCATCTACCCTCAGCGTTTCCACGGCTCGGCGGCATCCTTGCCAACCGGCCGGATGGATCTGGTTTCTGACGCATTTGCCCGGAATCTCATGCACTGAATCGTTCATGGTCTTTCAAGCGGGGGAGTGCTCGAGCACGCTGCGAGCCTGGCTGGTTTAGCCAAACATAAAAGAGCCATGAGACCTTAAAATGGAAGCCTTGAATAGCTGTAAGATTTTACAGCTTGGCATAGGTGAAATTATGACTTGAATAGCCTAGACGAGACCGTCCACACGGAACGACAGAATTTTTCTAACCAAAAAGGGGACGAATATCACCCCGTTCGGAGATAAACATGCAAGAACTACAAGCAACCTGGACCGCATTAAAAC
>JBOIFK010000137.1:0-21529 GCA_050741585.1 Nitrosospira sp. | reverse complement strand
CGCCAGATTGTCGACATCCTCATGCGCCGGCGACAGAATAACCCCATTCTGACCGGCGAGGCAGGGGTAGGCAAGACCGCTGTGGCGGAGGGTTTTGCGCTCCGCATCGCGAAAGGCGATGTGCCGCCGCCGCTAAAGGAGGTCTCCCTGCTCATGCTGGATATAGGCCTTCTGCAAGCCGGTGCGAGTATGAAGGGCGAATTCGAAAATCGCTTGCGGCAGGTTATCGACGAGGTGCAGGCTTCTACCAAGCCAATCATTCTTTTCATTGACGAAGCACATACGTTGATCGGCGCGGGAGGGACGGCGGGCACGGGGGATGCGGCAAATTTGCTGAAACCTGCTCTGGCCCGTGGCACGCTGCGCACCATAGCTGCGACCACTTGGGCAGAGTACCGGAAATATTTCGAGAAAGACCCGGCGCTCACCCGCCGTTTCCAGGTCGTGCAGATACTCGAGCCGACGGAAGAGAAGGCCGTTCTCATGATGAGGGGCGTTGCATCGACGCTGGAGAAACACCATCGCGTACAGTTGCTCGACGAAGCGCTGGAAGCGGCGGTAAAGTTATCGCACCGGTATATTCCCGCCCGCCAGCTGCCGGATAAAGCTGTAAGCCTGCTTGACACGACCTGCGCGCGTGTGGCCATCAGCCAGTATGCCACCCCGGCTGAAGTGGAAGATTGCCAGCGCCGCTTGGAAGCATTGCAGACCGAATTGGACATCATCGGCCGCGAAGAAGAGATCGGCTTCGATGTTGGCGCACGGCGGACAGACGCGGAACAGAATCAAGCCGAGGAGAAAGAACGCCTGGCGGAGCTTGACGCACGCTGGCAGGAAGAAAAGGGACTTGTTGACAAGATACTCGAGTTGCGCGGAAAGTTGCGCGCCGACGGCAAGGCCGTGGACGTGAAGGCGCCGGGCGGGACTGGAAATACAGGCATACCCGAAGCCGCCACCGAAACCTCAGCCCGCACAGCAAATACCGATCCTTCCGCTGCATCCACCTCCGAGGAGAAGCCGCAGGCTGCCGCCCACGTCCCGTCGCAAACGCCGGCCCAAACGGACCTGGAGGCTTCGTCGCAATCTGCATTCCCATCTGCGACGACTCAAGAGTTCTCGACAATAGCTGCCGAGAAGGGCGCGCCCACCTCGGCGCCCATGAGCGAGGCCGCACCTAGCCCAGCAGACCGCAAGAAGCTGCTGGACGAGTTGCATGAACTCCAGGAAAAATTATATGTGCTCCAAGGCGAGACTCCTCTCATCATGCCCACAGTAAATGCCCAGGTGGTGGCGGCGGTAGTCGCAGACTGGACCGGGATTCCTGTCGGTCGCATGGTGAAGAACGAAGCCGAGGCAGTGCTCAAGCTTGCGGACACGTTAAACCAGCGGATAATCGGCCAGCGTCATGCACTTGAAATAATTTCACGGCGTATTCAGACATCGCGCGCCAAGCTGGATAATCCGAACAAACCCATCGGGGTATTTATGCTCGCCGGCCCTTCCGGCGTAGGTAAAACAGAAACCGCTCTCGCGCTTGCCGAATCGCTCTATGGCGGCGAGCAGAACGTCATCACCATCAACATGAGTGAATTTCAGGAAGCCCACACCGTTTCAACCCTGAAAGGCGCGCCACCGGGTTATGTCGGTTATGGCGAGGGCGGCGTCTTGACCGAAGCCGTACGGCGGCGTCCCTACAGCGTCGTGCTGCTGGATGAAGTGGAAAAGGCCCATCCGGACGTACACGAAATCTTCTTCCAGGTATTCGACAAGGGCTGGATGGAAGACGGCGAGGGGCGCCACATCAATTTCAAAAATACAATCATTCTGCTTACCACCAATGTCGGTACTGATCTCATCATGAGCAGGTGCCGCGATCCCGAATTGATGCCCGATGCCGCGTCGCTTGGAAAGGTGCTCCGCGAGCCATTACTAAGGGTCTTTCCTCCCGCGCTGCTGGGCCGGCTGGTGGTAATTCCGTACTACCCGTTGACCGATGAGATGATTGGCACCATCGCTCGGCTGCAACTGGGCCGCATCAAGAAACGCATCCTTGAGAATCATAGAATTCCATTCGCATATGACGACGAGACAGTCAAGCTTATTGTCAGCCGCTGTACGGAACTGGAAAGCGGTGGCCGCATGATCGATGCCATTCTCACCAATACCGTGCTACCGCGCATCAGCGAGGAATTTCTCAAGCGCATGATTGAAGAGAAGCCGGTGACGCAGGTGCAGCTAAGCGTGAAGGATGGAGAGTTTGGGTATGGTTTTGAGTGAACCAAGCTAAATCAATGAAAAAATCAAGGAACAGAGGCTCAATGGGGATCAGACTCGATTGATCGTAAGATAGAAGCGCCGCAGGATGGCTGCTCAATGCGCAAATCGGTGGTTATTCAAAGCACTATGCATTAACTAATTAGAGAGACTCTAAGAGAAAGGGTGGGTATTAGCAGCACCGATGATGATTTTGTCATTGAATGGCACGGGTTATCGCATCAACCCGCACGGGCGCTACAGCCACAGCAGGGGGTATCTGCAATAGGCCCTTTCATGCGCCGGCTTCGATATTCTGGCAATGGTGTCAGCGGTGCTGCGCATGGAAGGCGGCAGCTTGGTAGCCGGTATGGTGGTGACCGGCCGCAAGTCAAACTGCCGTGCGGATAAGGGTGGCGAAGCGCCTACCGCTGTGCCACAATGAAAATGTAATCTTCCCTGATAAACGCGAATCGCGAATGGCCAGGACTTTTGAACTGATCACTCCGCTCGGCGGAGATGTGCTTCTGTTTCACCGCATGCAGGCCCGCGAGGAATTGTCCCGGCTGAGTGAATTTCAGCTTGATGCCCTGAGCACAAAGGCCGATATCAACGTGGACGATATTCTGGGCAAGAATGTCACCGTAAAAGCCGAGTTGGCGGATAGTAGCCTGAGGTACTTCAACGGCTATGTCACTCGCTTTGCCCAGGTAGGGATGCGGGGACGCTACCATGCGTATCAGGCAAATGTCCGGCCGTGGCTATGGTTTCTTACCCGCAGAGCGAATTGCCGCATCTTCCAGCAGAAGACCGTGCCCGATATCCTCAAGAAAATATTCAACGATTATTCCGGGCTTTCGGACACCAAGTTCGAGGTCACGGCAAACTATCGCACGTGGGATTACTGCGTGCAATACCGGGAAACGGACTTCAACTTCATCAGCCGCTTGATGGAGCAGGAGGGCATCTACTATTATTTCAAATATCAGGACGGCCGCAACACGCTGGTGATGGCTGATTCCTACAGCGCGCACTCGGTGCTGCCGGGATGCGAGCAGCTTCCCTACATCCCCCAGGAGCGGATGATCCGCCCGGAGCAGGAGCATATCAGCACCTGGAGTTTTGAGCGTGAGATTCAACCAGGCCGTTATGTTCTCGACGACTACGATGCGGAAAAGCCCAGCGTCGATCTTCAGGTCAAAACCAATTTAAAGCGCGAGCATGCGAATGCCGACTACGAGTTCTACGACTACCCTGGTGAATACCTAAAAAAAGACGAGGGCGAGCAATACGTGCGCACGCGCATCGAGGAACTGCACACCCAATTCGAGCTGGCGCATGGGCAGACTGATGCCCGCGGTCTGAGCGTCGGCTATCTCGTCAATCTTACCGGCCAACCACGCGCGGACCAGAACCGGGAATATCTGGTGGTATCCACGCAGAGTCAGCTGGAATACAGCGAATATGAATCCATGGAGCAGACCGGAACATCATACAGTTGCAGCTTCAGCATGCTCAACAGCCGCCAACCATACCGTCCCGCACGGATTACACCCAAGCCATTCGTTCAAGGTCCGCAGACCGCGGTGGTTGTCGGCCCGTCAGGCGACGATATCTACACGGATAAGTACGGCAGGGTAAAGGTCCAGTTCCACTGGGACCGGGAAGGGGAGAAGAATGAAAACAGCTCCTGCTGGATTCGTGTATCGCACCCATGGGCCGGGAAGAACTGGGGCATGATCGCCATCCCGCGGATCGGCCAGGAAGTGATCGTCGATTTTCTCGAAGGCGATCCGGACGGTCCGATCATCACGGGACGGGTTTACAATGCCGAGCAGATGCCACCTTACGCATTGCCCGCGAACATGACGCAGACGGGTATTCTCACGCGCTCGAGCAAGGGGGGCAGCGGAGCGAACGCGAACGAATTGCGCTTTGAGGACAAGAAAGGCGCTGAACAGGTTTACCTGCATGCTGAAAAAAACCAGGACATCAGTGTCGAGAATGATGAGACGCACACGGTAGGCCATGACCGGGCCAAGACCATCGACAACGACGAAACCAGCCTTATCAAGCACGATCGGACCGAGACGGTTGGTAACAATGAAACAATTACCGTTGGGATAAACCGGACCGAGAATGTCGGCTCAAATGAAACCATTGCCATCGGTTCAAACAGAACGATATCCGTGGGCGCCAGCGAAACCGCATCGGTCGCTCTGCAGCGGACTCATCTGGTGGGGATAAACGAAACCATCGGTGTCGGCGGAGCGCAGGAAGTGGGTATCGGCGGGTTTCAGGCAATAGTAGTTGGGGCATATCAAACCACGAATGTCGGGGCCTATCAAACCAACAATATCGGCGTGAACCAGAGCACGAATGTCGGGGCGAACCGGTCCATTGATGTCGGTGCAAACCAGTCCACTGATGTCGGTGCAAATCAGAGTGAGTCTGTGGGTGGGAATGCTTCCAGGCGCGTAAAAGGCAACGACTCGCTCGCCGTGAATGGCAACCGCGGCGCAGACGTCAAAGGTGACGACAGCGCCAAGATTGGAAAGAACCTGATGATCGATGCCGGGGATTCGGTAACGATCAAGACCGGCAGCGCCAGCATCAGCATGAAGAAGGACGGGACAATTGTGATCAAAGGAAAGAACATCACGGTGGATGGGTCGGGCAAGATCAATATCAAGGCTGACGGAAATATCGTGATGAAGGGCTCCAAGGTTTTGCAGAATTAAACGTAGCCTCTTTTTGGGAGGGACAGAATGGGCAGCAGACACGTTATCGAAGAGGAAGAGATACTGGCGACGGTGAAGGAGAAGGCGTATATCGACGGCCGGCGGCCATTGACCGAAACCGCTTCAGGCGGAAGATTGGAGGCCAGTTCGCAGAAAGAGACCCAACGAGGCGTTGTAATCGGTGAATTGATCGGTATGACAAACGAAGGCTGCACGCCATTGATTCGCTATCCGGGGCAGCCTGGAACTGCTGCACTTGCCGCCCGTACTGTGATTGATTTGCATGCGCCTCACATAGGGCGGCACGTCGTCCTCATGTTTGAAGCTGCCGACCCATCTCAGCCGATCATTATGGGTGTGCTGCAAGAGGGCGAGGGGTTGTCACCGGATCAGCGGCCTGACCACGTCGAGGTTGATGTGGATGGCGAGCGGATGCTCGTTAGCGCGAAGGAGCAGCTCGTGCTGCGTTGCGGCAAGGCAAGCATCACATTAACCAAAGCCGGCAAGGTGATGATCAAGGGGAACTACGTGCTTAGCCGTTCCAGCGGTGTCAACCGCATCCAGGGTGGTTCAGTCCAGCTAAATTAATCACAGATACTCTGATGGAACTCATCAACGCGACACGCATGGTTGCCGGTTATACGATGGGCATGGAGCTATCGGGCCGTGAGTTACTGGTTGTTGTCGTCAAGGGCACGTTTCGCCTGCCCAAGTCGGGTGAGGAGGTGCGGCTACATGACGAACAGCTGCCGTTGATCATGGCCGATACTTTCACCGGCGACCCAGGTTTCTCCGCACCGCATTACGAGGTCGACTTCGCGCCACGCAAGCCGCGCTGTGACATCCTGCTTCTTGGCAGTGCCTACGCTCCGGAGGGTCGGCCTACGGCACGCGTGCCGGCAGGGATTCGTATCGGCAATTGGAAGAAAACCTTCGCCGTTGTCGGCGATCGCCAGTGGGATAGCGGCGTGACAGGAGTTCGCGCTACCCCTGCTGAAAAATTCATCGTACAACCTTTTTCCTACGACGTTGCTTTTGGCGGTGTCGATACGCACCATGAGGACCCGTCTAAGCATGTTGCCTTCACGCGTAATCCCATTGGACAAGGTTTTCACAAGCATCTTAAGAAAGAATGGGTAGATGGGGCACCATTGCCTCATACTGAAGAGCTTAATCACTCGATCGATACACCGGATGGCGATTATTCTCCGATGGCCTTTGGCCCTATTGGTCGGGGCTGGTCATCGCGTCTGCCCTACGCGGGGACTTATGATCAGAATTGGATAGACAACACCTTTCCTTTTTTACCCGCTGACTTTAACGAAGCCTATTACCAGGCTGCACCGCTGGATCAACAAATAGCTTATCCCAACGGCGGTGAAGAAGTAGTGTTGGTAAATCTAACGCCTGAAGGGCGTATATCCTTTAAATTACCGGCAATAGAAGTTCCAGTGGTGTTTTTCCGCAAAAAAGGCGGACGTCATGAAACCCGAGCGGTGCTGGACACCATTGTTGTTGAACCCGATAAAGATGTCCTTGGCCTGACTTGGCGTGCCAGCTTGCCACTGAAGAAAAACATGTTTGAAATACCCCAAGTCCATGTAGGCAGAATGTCTCGCGGTTGGTGGCGCGCGCGTGAGTTAGGCAAGACCTACTATTCTTCCTTGGCGCATCTACCCAAAGCAAATAAGTCTGAGGTCGAAGAGGAACCGGCATGAGCGGCTTCCCTTTAGCCATTACCGGAACAGGCATGGTGACCGGTGTGGGTCTCAATGCGCCAGCTTCATGCGCCGCTATCCGTTGTGCTATCGACAATTTTCAGGAAACCCGCTTTATGGATAAGGGCGGAGAATGGATTATGGGTAGTGAAGTGCCGCTGGAACAGTCTTGGCGAGGGAAAACCAAGCTGATCAAAATGGCTGCTGCCGCAATAAACGAATGTCTGGCTAATAATAAACAAATCATCCCAAAATCGACTCCCTTGCTGCTTTGCTTGTCAGAACATGAACGAAAGGGCCGTGTCATTGATGACGACAACCAGTTTTTTCTCGATTTGCAGGATGAATTGAAACTTGGGTTTCATGGGAAATCTCGCGTCGTTGCTCAAGGCCATGTGTCTATCGCCATCGCGCTCAAGCACGCCAGACTGCTGATTCAGGAGCTAAAAATCAAACATATCCTTATTGCCGCAACCGATAGTTTGCTGGTGGCATCTACTTTAAGTCACTATGGAGAAAATGAACGCTTGCTGACCAGTCAAAATTCCAATGGCTTTATACCCGGCGAGGCCGCCGCCGCTCTGGTAGTCGAGCCTTCTTATTCCACACAGGAAAATCTGCTCGCTTGCCGCGGCTTGGGATTTGGTGTTGAAAAGGCTCATGTAGATTCGGAGGAACCTTTAAGGGCTGATGGTTTGACGGCTGCGATTAAGGAATCACTTATTGATGCAGGCTGCGATGAAGGCATTCTTGATTTTAAAATCACGGATATTTCAGGAGAACAGTATTATTTCAAGGAGGCGAGCCTGGCTTTTAGCCGTATAGACCGGACCAAGAGAGAGGAGTTTGATTTCTGGCATCCAGCGGATTGCATCGGCGAAGTGGGCGCTGTAATTGGATTGGCGATGGTTGCCGTCCTAAAGTCCGCGTGTGAAAAAACCTACATCAAAGGCAATCACATACTGGCACATCTCGGTAACGATGATGGCAAGCGTTCTTCCATGGTATTTGCCTGGCAAACGGTAGAAACACAATAATGGCAAATAAAGTTTACGCTAATGGCATGGAGCTCGCCTGTAAAGCTGGTTCAGGCAAAACGATCTGTGCGATGCCGGATGTCTGTTTTACTCCACCCGAAAATCCCGCAACCCCTCCTGGCGTGCCAGTGCCTTATCCAAATACGGGCTTTGCTTCAGATACTACAGGGGGCAGTAAAACCGTGAAGATCTCTGGCAAAGAGATTATGTTGAAAAACAAGTCTTACTTTAAAAGGTCAACAGGTGATGAGGCTGGGAGTGCGGCGAAAAAAGGCGTTATTTCCAGTACAAATAAGGGAAAGGTTTATTTCATAAAATGGTCAATGGACGTCAAATTTGAAGGAGAAAATGTCGATCGGCATTTGGATATGACCACGAGTAACCATGCAAGTCCTGTAGC
Organism: Nitrosospira sp.; assembly: GCA_050741585.1. GTDB lineage: Bacteria > Pseudomonadota > Gammaproteobacteria > Burkholderiales > Nitrosomonadaceae > Nitrosospira. The sequence goes on along the minus strand of JBOIFK010000137.1, from coordinate 13,380 downwards.
TAATGAAGCGGTGCCTTGGCCGTTTGTAGACACGCTAGCTATCACTCTAGATCATCCCTGTTACGATTCGGTCCAAAAGGAGCAACAGGAGTGTAATTCGCCGCCTCAGGGAAAGGGGATGACCCCGACGCCCCATCTGAAGCCAAACGGTGGACAGAACGGCGTCAATTGCACCACAGCATGCGCAGATGCCAGGGCTTGTGCTTTGCCGAGAAAAGAACATGACAAAATGGTATGTTGTCACCCCAACACAACTGGGGACCACTTGGTTGAAGTGAACTGCTTTACGCAGTCGGGTAGGCGACAAGGATATACGGAATTTACAAACGAGGATCTTAAAGCAATAGGTGTCACGTTTAACAACGGGGAGCCAACAAAATCCAAGGGTCGGCGGCTTACGGGGTTTGGAAACTATGACGATGAAAAAGCGCCGACGGCTTGTGTTGGACTACCGAGAAAAGGTACGAATCATAATCGAATGCAAGCATTTCGCAACAACGTTAAGGCCAACTGCATACAGCTCCTCGGCGGGGAATATTTAGACAGAGAGTTGTATCATCGTGGAGAAAGATCCTACTGGACGTACGATCAAGCCGCGCAAGCGGGGGTGGATTCCCACCATCACGAATTCCCGCATTGTGATCCCCGCTGCACACGAGCACAGCTCGATGCCTATCACCACTCGATATTACCGGGCGACACACCGGAAAAGAAGAATGCTTGCCCCATCCGTACTGATCTAGAGATTTGAAGCACTAGCCTAATTGAAATGATATTGTGGAGTCAGTTTGCTACCTATTGTCTTTACTGACGGTGTCTCGCTTGGCCCAGACCATTGTGTACTGGTTGCCGAACTCGCCACCGAAGAGCTGGAGGGAGAGGCGCAGGATTTCGTTGCAAACAGCGTATTGCTATATCTATCCGATTCAAAAGTACAGAGGGTAATTAAACTGAATTGTACCGTTACTGGCATTGCGGTCTCAGGGGGACCGGAACGTCAGCTGTTTGTGAGCAGTGCCCTCGGTTTTATCGGTAGGATTATTAGTGATCACTGCGTCCAAGAGTCGCTCGAAGGGACCCGTAAACATGGCTATATTCGTGACCTTAGGGCAATCGGCTCCACGGTTTATGCTGCTGGTATGGGCAGGCAGATCTACCGGCGGACGAGTCGCGGAAATTGGATTCCTATCCATGAAGGCGTAATTAACAAACCGAAACATTACCTCGATGTAACGGGTTTCGAGTCTATCGACGGAGTATCCGAAGATGAAATATATGCGGTCGGGTTTAATGGGGAAATTTGGCGGTATCATGAAGAGAAATGGCAAAAGATTGATAGTCCCACGAATCTCACGATCGAGCGTGTTCGCGCGACTTCATCAGATGTCACGTATGCATGTGGTCAGAAAGGGGTTTTGCTACGGGGTCGCGGCGATGCCTGGGATATCGTTCGCCACGAGGAGACGGAGGATGATTTTTGGGGCTTGGAATGGTTTCTGGGTCGGCTCTATCTCGCCACTCATGGGGAGTTATTCACTTTAAACGAGCAGGACGAGCTAAAACGGGTTGATTTAGGCCTGCCCGGACTGCGGACATATTCGCAACTGCATGCTGCTGAGGGCGCCCTGTGGTCCTTTGGGGCGAAACACGTCGCTTGGACCAAAGATGGAGAAACGTGGCACGACGTTGCTATACGATGAGTCTACACTCCGCGAGTTAGAAAGGGATAGGTCTGACCTTTTGCTTTTAGCTGATGCCCCTCTTGACATTCGAGACCATTATGATCGAGTTTGCTGGTGTGCTAAATCACGTTACTTCCCTACGAGATGGATGGAAGGTTATTCTCTCCTGATGATGATGATGAGGATGGACGCTGGTTTCTGAGCGTCTGTCTGAGTTCATGCACGATTTCGAATGATTTGCTCTGTTTTGCTGCTTAATGGACAACCACTATCAATTAACCAAATCTACCTCCAAGTTTTAATCGTCGGCATGGCGGGCCATGTACTCCAAGCCGTTATAAGGGAATGACTGGCTTTTCGCGGCCATTTTTGATTATTGGGAGGAGGCTATACTCATATGATGCGATTTACGGGTCTGACCCACGTCGGACAGATCGGTTTGGTAGTGCTGTCATGCAGGTAGGATGCGCGCCGCTTCAGTGCAGAATCCAGACATGGGATCAGGTCTTGTTCATTGCATGAGCTATGATAGCCTTTCAACATGTCGAGATCCTTGCGAATCGAGTTTGCCGTGTTAGCCAGCTTCCTAAAGCCAATACCGCTCATTATCCAGCAGCACGCCGAGGAATCCGCGCATCTGCGCCACGTTCGCTCGATTCAGGTATCTGCCCCGCATGTCAAACTTCATCACCTCCGCCGTCTCGATGACCGCCTGATGGCTCACCTCGACGGATTGGCGGTAGCGGGAGAGTACGGGTCGAGCGTATGTGAGGCCGCGCTGCAGTCGCCGGGGGTCGGTGAAGTGTTTGCAGCAACCGTGCGGGCGATCGAGGAGAAGGACCAGTCGCGACTGCACAAGCTATTTGCTTTGATGATCGCCGTGCCGGAAGCCCAGCGCGGATTGATTTCAGCCTTTGGTTGGACATCGGCCCAGTATCTTCAGGGAACTTGCGCCGAACTGCTCGCCTCGATGGAACCCTTCCAGCGGCAGGTAGGCATCTCCGCCTGTGTCATGCATGGCGTTGACCCGGGCGCGATACTTACACAATCTCTCACCCATCCCGAGATGCAGCTTCGGGCTCGTGTGCTGCGTGCGACCGGTCAACTGGGACGTCGAGATCTGCTTGCGGCATGTGAAAATGCATTGCGGGACGGAGAGGAGGCTTGCCGTTTCTGGGCAGCATGGTCTGCCCTATTGCTAGGGAGTCGGGGTAAGGCGCTCGAAACTTTGGGAACCTTCGTGCTCCTGCCCAATGCGTATCGACAGCTTGCCCTGCTGGTGTTTAAACTTATGGCGCCATCCCAAGCCAATGAACTGCTCAAAGTCCTGGCGCGAGACCCCGCGAATATGCGCCTTCTTATTCAGGGCGCTGGCATTGCCGGTGACCCCTATTACATACCCTGGCTAGTCAGGCAAATGGAAGACCCGAAGCTCGCTCGTCTTGCTGGCGAGTCATTCAGCTTCATCACCGGTCTCGATCTTGCCTATCTTGATCTCGAACGCAATGCTCCAGAAGGGGTGGAGTTCGGCCCGAATGACAACCCGGAAGATGAAAACGTCGCCATGGACGAAGACGATAACCTGCCATGGCCTGACCCAACAAAAATTCAGGCATGGTGGGAGGCTAATAAGTCCCACTTCAAGAATGGTGAGCGCTACTTCATGGGGGCGCCGGTCACGCGGGAGCACTGCATAAATGTGCTTAAGGAAGGCTACCAACGCCAACGAATCGCGGCGGCGCAGTATCTGTGTCTACTCGAACCCGGCACCCAGTTGTTTCCCACAAGTGCCCCCGCTTGGCGGCAAGAGCGCTGGTTGACAAAGATAGGCTGATGGGGAGCTTTCTATTCTGAATCCTTTTGTTTAGCCTTTCCCACATTCGCGAATGAAGTGCAGAGAGCAGGAATAAAGGATCACGACGGATTACTCCCCGATGGGAGCGTCTACCTGGGCCATTTAGCACAATACGAGGATTATCCCGGGTTCGTGCGGCCTTGAATGGGGTATATTAAATGAAGACCCGTTTAGCCCATGCTTTGCTCGTGACACCATTTTGTGAAAAGATTGGAAGTGTTTGGGTAACTATTGATAGGGCTGAACATCAGATGATGAGCTATTAGAGGGGGCTTGATGCTGGAAAAAATCGGGCGCTTCAAGATTCTCGAAGAATTGGGCAGAGGCGGCATGGCCGTCGTCTATAAAGCCTTCGATCCCAATATCAACCGTCCGTTGGCTATCAAAATCCTGCTGGAAGAACGTTGCGGCGATAAAGAGTATCGTTCGCGATTTCTGGCAGAGGCAAAAGCTGCGGGTCTTTTGTCGCATCCCAATATTGTCACTATCTACGATATTGGCGAGGTGGATAACCGGCCGTATATTGTAATGGAACTGCTTGAGGGAGAATCGCTCGACGAATACATGAAATTGGCATCGAGCCGCTCTATTCGTGAAGATCTCGCTATCGGTATCCAGCTTGCAAAAGCGCTGGATTATGCCCATAGCAAAGGTATTGTCCACCGCGATATCAAGCCAAGCAATATCATCCGCATCAAGGGCACCAACAATATAAAAATTACGGACTTCGGCATTGCGCATATCGAGGATCCGGAACGAACACAGCAGACCCAGATGGGGGAAGTGCTAGGAACGCCCCAGTACATGTCTCCGGAACAAGCCCTGGGCCGGTCGGTTGACGCGCGGTCCGACCTTTACTCTGCTGGCGTTCTGCTTTACCAGTTGCTGACTGGAAAAAAGCCTTTCAAGGGCGGCACCATGGCCACGCTGCTACTGCAAATTACCACAGTCGACCCTGTGCCAATCAATCAGATTATCCCCAATGTCCCCAGACCCGCAAAGTTGATCATTGAGCGCCTGCTCAAGAAGGATCCCGACAAGCGATTTCAAAACGGTAAAGAACTGGCTGGTGCCCTGGCTGATGCTGTAGAGGAAATCCGCCAGGATGAGGCACAACGCGAGAGGCCAAAAGGTTTACCGATTCGTGTCAAATGGACATTTATCATGATCGCGATTGTATCGGTCACCATGATTATTGGAGCTACCTGGTTATACAAGCGCCAGTATATCAGCATAGTACAGCAGGCGACGGAATATGGCGGCTCCATGGTTCGCTTCATGGCCTCGGAAAGTGCCGAGAAGGTCTTCAATGAAGATTGGATTTTTCTCGATGTGTTCATTCAGGATGCAATGGTTGGGCAGCGGTTCAGTTATCTGACCCTAGTGGATAGTAACGGCATAGTCAGGGGAAGCAGCGCACGCGCCAGCCTAGGGGAGCCATATCAGGAAATAGTCGATGGGGCGCAGATCGCCATGATTGGGGACGTCTCCATACGGCGTTACGATGTATCAAAATCCTCCTCCATGATGGATTTTGATGCGCCTGTCGTATTTCACGGAAAAGACATAGGACGCATTCACCTAGGCATGCAATGGGATCCTTTGGAAGAGTTGAGCAAGCAGATCGTCTTTACTATGCTATTACTGATGCTGGTGACCGTTGCAGCGGCAGCGGTGGTGGCATATGCACTGGCAAGCGAGATTTCCAAGCCAATCAATACATTGCGAAAATCATTTGGAGAAATCAAGAAAGGGGACTTTGGCTATAGAATTGCACAGGAAAGAAAGGACGAATTCGGGGAGCTCTTTCAAGCCTTTGATGAAATGGCGCAGGCGCTACAAAAGGACAACGAGAGTATGAGCGGCGAGCCTACGCAAAAGAAATAATGCGCATAGCGCCCCCGATAACAAGTTCTCCATTCCCGGGGTGAAGCGCGACCCAACCATCAAGCGGCATGTAAAATTGTAGCGCCGTAAAAAAACCACGTAATACGAATGCCCATGGCTCCGGCTAAATATTGTTTGATATTTTTTTTGGTTGTTCTTTTAACAGGATGTGCCGGCTGGCCTATTGGCACCCGTGCCGGAAAACCTGGCGTCTTCCGCGGGGAAGAGTATGTGATACACATAGCGGAACCCGGCGATACGTGGGCCACCCTTGCTGAGACCTATTTAAAAGATAAAGAAAAAGGGTGGCTGATTGCCGATTTCAACAAAACCGAAGAAATCGTGCACGGTCAACAAATTGTTATTCCCCTCGTTCATCCCAACCCGGTAGGGGTTTATTCATCCGGCTATCAAACAGTGACGATTCTTTGCTATCACAGGTTTGGTCCCCAGAAGTCCAGGATGGTCATCACCCCGGAAAACTTTGATGCTCAGCTAGCGTATCTCAAAAAGAACGGGTATCGCGTCATTCCGCTTTCCAGCGTTCATTCCTTCTTAAAGGGCAAAACTGCTCTTCCGCAACGGGCGGTGGTAATAACGATAGACGACGGCTATCGCTCTTCGTACGATATTGCCTATCCGGTTCTCAAGAAATACGGCTTTCCCGCTACCCTTTTTGTTTACTCGGATTTCATAGGCTCTCCAGATGCCTTGCGCTGGAGCGAGATTAAGGAAATGACCGGTTCTGGTCTCATCGATATCCAGCCTCATTCAAAAACCCATGCTTCGCTGCGCAGGCTTCCGGCTGATGAAAGCATCGAAACCTATCGCAAAAGAATTTCTGACGAAGTCAGAATCCCGGAGCAACAACTAAAAAAAGTATTGGGCTTGCCTCTACATACGTTTGCATATCCGTTTGGGGACACCAACGAGTTTCTTGTATCCCGGCTAAAAAGCGCAGGTTACAGTGCTGGGGTTACCGTGCATGCGGGTGGCAACCCTGCCTTTGCCTACCCGTTTAAACTTAGAAGAACGATGATCTTCGGCGACCGCGATATGGCTACGTTTATCAGGAGCCTGCGGGTATTCAGCGCGGAGAACTTAAAGTGATCTGTTCCTTGTCAAGCCGCCGGATTGTCGCTATATCCATTGTGGTGGCCGCAATTGGCTTGAGTAGCTGTGCTCAGTCGCCCGAGCGATCGTACGCAAAACCCATTTCGACAACCGCCAGTAGAGAAAAATTAGCACTCGATTTGCAAGACAGGGGAGAGCTGGCGGAAGCGCTTGTGCAATGGAAGATTCTCTCCACTATTGAGCCTGCCAACGGATACTATGAAAAACAGACGACTGTCACGAAACAGGTTATCGATAAAAAATCGAAATCACTTATGTCTGACGGTGTCGTGAATTTGCGCCACGGAGCCCACGGAGCGGCAAGGTTATCCTTTTTAAAAGCGCTTGCACTAAATCCTAAGAATACGAAGGCTCTTGAGTATTTACGGCAGCTAACAATGCTGTCTCCCAACACCGAGCAAGATAGCAGCCAGGACGAGGGTACATGCTGCAAAAGTCAAGGGGCAATGTAGAAGGGAAGAACTGGAGTTAGCCGGGAAAACGCTCTTCCGCATCGGATTGCCTTCCATGCGCTACGCTTATTTACGCTGCGACCTTGATTGTTCCCTGTCAAGAATAGCCTTTATTTCGAGACGGTTTGCCTTCCCCAACTCATGATTGGGCTCGATTTCCAGCAGTTTATCCAGATTATTCAGTGCCTCCGCAAACTTCTGGCGCCTCCGGGCGCGAACCGAGTCGGCATAATAATTTTCCACCACTCTGGGTTTTATTTGTAACAATGCGGTCTTTGCGCCTGCATGCTCTGGATTCAGCTTCAGCGTTCTTGTATAGGCTGCGTAAGCTTTTACCGGTTCGCCAGCTTTCAGCCAATGATTACCTTCCTGATAGGTCTGTTCGGCATTGCGGAACATATCAATTTGACCAATCTGCTTTTTTAAGTGCTCATTGGCGGGAGATAAGTTTAATGCCTTGGATAGTTGTTTTTTCGCTTCCGCGGATTGGCCGGAGTCGGTCAATTTTTTTGCGTAATCAACATAAACTGTAACCAGAAAACTGTCCAGCTCGGCATTGGCTCCTCCCTCCAACCGGAGTTGTTCCAACATATTGATGGCGTCCACAAAGCGGCCGTTTCTATACAGTGTCCTGGCTTCGGATAACCTCAGGTCGGAAGTGTCGGATGCCATGGGCAGTTCGACAACCTTCTCACTGGTAATAGCGGGCGGCTTTTCTCCGGGAATTCTTATGGACCGGCCCGCTTCCAGATTATCCGAAATGACAACGCCATTGTATCTCGCCAGCACGTAAAACTTAAAGGGATCGCCAAGAAAACGTTTCGCGATCAGCGAGAGAGTATCGCCCGGCTGTACCGTATAGGAGAAGTTTTCCTTACCCAGCATTTCGACCGGATCAGCGTCGATTTGCGACAATAAACTCAAGGCATACCTGTGGCTTGGATCCAGAACGAGAACTTGCCGCAGTAAAGGTTTAGCTCCCTGTCCGTCGCCGTGCTGAAGCGCATCCAGACCCTCGCGGAACAATTCTCTGGCCGCGTCTTGCGGCGCTAAAGTTGCAGCAACCCGTGCGGGTTCGGTTTTTGTCGGCAGTGATGGCAGCTTGAGTGAAGGCAGTTTGAGTGCCGGCATCGAAGCGCAGCCATTCAAACCCGCGATCAATAGAAAAGTATGAAAAAAAACACTTAGCCTTCGCATAACTGACCTTATACATGTTTACGTGGACCTCTTCTTTTTCCACGTTATAAAGTTCTCTCTTATCTCATCATTACGGTAACACCAAATTTTTAAACGGGTGCCGCTAAATTATTGCAATGACTTACTCGCGGAAATAGATAATAAGCTGACTCAGCGCCGTTATCCAGCGCGATGGTGATGCTGCGGGCTGATGACATTTAACTTTATCGGCCCGAAATCAAGTTACTTCAAGCACTTATGGAAGGGAATCGGTCATTTTGTATTCCTGCTTCTCTTGCCTTTGCGGTATTAGCAAGGCCCCCATCACGCCCATTGGAGTTTATTTAGAGGTTGGCAAAGCAACACCGGGTTGATGAAGGGTTGATGATTTCCGACGCGTCTGGAAGAATACAAGAAAGCTGAGAAAGCAAGTGCTAAGGGATGCTAATGATGCTGAAAGGAAAATGCCTTGCGCTCGTTCCAAATTGTTGCAGGACTGTCCATTGCGCGGGAATCAGAGTACCGATAGAGATGGCAATATGATCCGAATTCAGGTAATTACATACAACGGAGCTGCACCGACACAACCTCTCATCGCCGAGTTTGACGAATTAGGCGGCAATATTGGCAGAGCTGAAGGAAGTGCTCTGGTACTGCACGACCCTTCTAGGACCATTTCCAGAACTCATGCCTCCGTAGTCTTCCGCGACGGTGACTACCATATCCGTAACCTTGGCACCGCAATGCCTGTTTACGTGAATGGCCAACCTCTCGGCAAAGGCTGCGAGACGGTTATCTCCGCCGGTGATGAAATTCGCATTAATGGTTACACCATGGAGGTAGTGGCGGAAGCAACATCCGAGCCAGCCTCTGGGGGCCGTCGCGGAGTCTCCGCTCCATCCGGAGTCTCCGCTCCATCAAAGGATGATCCACTAAAGTTGTTCGAGGCGCGGCCTGGCCATGATCCATTTGATGATCTGCTTACCCCTTCTCCCAAGCAAAACGCACCGTTGACAGAAGGAGATGGTGACACCAGCGCGGGCCCGGGATCCATTCCTTCGGATTTCGACCCTTTCGCCGAGACCCCGAAACCTGCGCCCGAGCGACGTCCTGACGATTCACCATCACGTCCTTCTCCCGAGTCGCATAACGACATTCTCGATCTTGAGTTTGGTCCATCGGCACCAAACCAAAGCATAGGGGAGTTATTTGACCTGGCCCCGGAAAAGAATTCGGAGCCCTTTGCACCGGATTCTCCATTAGCGTCACCTCTTGAGCGATCCGATAAGGCGAACGTGGATCCGTTCGTGGCGGTGGGTGCTGCTTTGAAAAAAAAGCGTTTCGGAGAAAAGGAAAAGGCGCAGCGTGATGACGTTTCCGAATTGCATGGCTCTTTTTATCCCCCGGAAGCAAAACCGGATCCCGCGATGCGAGTGCTCCCGGGTGTGCCACAAACGCCGGAGGCCCCTTCACCGGAACCCCATGGTATGGTTCTATCTTGGGAAAATAAGGAATCGAAGCAAGATGGCGGAGACATCAGAAGCGTGATTATCCCGTCGCCCGGGCATGATCGCCGAAGGGCTGAGAGGCGCCGCCAGGACCGGCAATTAGAGGGATCATCGGAAGCGATGGTCCCAAAAATTGGGTGCCCTGCTTCTGCTGGTGCGTCTGATGGAGCAATTTCGGGAACCCAGTTTACCCCCACGGTGGTGCCCGATTCGAGATCGATTGGTGAGCGCGAAGAGTTGCTGCGAGCGTTTCTCGACGGTGCGGGGATTTCCGACGTCGTCCTGCCGGACGGTATCACGCCTCAGTTTATGAATATGCTGGGGTGTTTATTGCGCGAGTCGACGCAGGGGACGCTGGACTTGTTGCTTGCTCGCACGTTGACCAAGCGTGAGGTGCGTGCGGAACTTACAATGATTGCGCCAAAGGAAAATAATCCACTGAAATTTTCCCCCACCGTCGAAGTCGCGCTTGCCCATTTGCTCGCTCCACAGGGAAGGGGTTTCATGACGCCACTTCAGGCGATGAGGGATGCGCACAATGACTTGCGTTCTCACCAATTCGGATTTATGGCCGGGATACAAGCGGCGCTAGCTGGGGTACTGGAACGGTTTGATCCCAAAGAATTTGAGCAGCGGCTTGCAAAAAAAACAGTCATAGATTCCCTACTACCGATTAACCGTAAAGCCAAGCTGTGGGATCTGTTCGCAGAGCGCTATAAGGACATATCTCAGGAGGCGGAAGAAGATTTCCATGTTCTGTTTGGCAGGGAATTTCTGCGCGCGTACGAGGCGCAGATCGCCAAGCTTGAAGAGGACGATAAACCCTGAGGATCAAGCATGGTCCAAATGATTCTGGCGCTTCCAAAAGGGGAACTAACCGCCGGTTCCCGAATATCCACAGCTAAGCGCGCGGTGACTAAAGGCCCACAATGCAACTTGAAATAATAGTACTTTCGAAAGCGGGGGGACGCCAGGTCAACGAGGATGCGTGTGGCTTCTGGTCGGCCCCGGAAGCTTGTTTCTGCGCCTTGTCCGATGGTCTGGGCGGATATTATGGGGGAGACGTAGCCTCGAAGCTGGCAGTGCAGCATGCCCTCGACTGGTTTCGCGAAACGCCGGAGTGCAGTAGGCAAGCGGTCGAGGCGTCATTGCGCGCGGGCAATCTCGCTATCATTCAAGAGCAGCGCCGGGATGAAAAGCTTAAGCACATGCGTGCTACCGCAGTGATTCTTTCTATCGATACTAAACGTAGTGTTGCTGTCTGGGGCCACATTGGAGATTCGCGTTTATATTGTTTCCGCGACGGACGAATAATCAAACAAACGCGCGATCACAGTGTGTTGCAGGGTATGGTGGATGCCGGTTATCTGCAACCCAGGGAACTCCGGGATTCGCCGAATCGCAGCAAGTTGCTTGCTGCGCTGGGAAATGAAGAGTCCCTCACGCTGGATATTGTTCCCGTTGTGTTTCCGGTTTTAGATGGAGATGTCTTTCTGCTATGCAGCGATGGGCTTTGGGAGTATGTGGAAGAAGCCGACATGGAGTGCTTGCTCCATGCCTCAAACTCCCCTTCTGCATGGTTAAGCGCACTTGAGAATCAGGTTGTCAAGCGTGGACACAAAGGGCAGGATAACTATTCGGCGATTGCGATATGGTGTAAGGAATCCGATAAGACTACAGTGGCAAATGTGCCTTAGCTGACGAACCGATACGCGAAATGATGAATCAAATTTGGTAATATTTATGGAGGTAAAAATCATGACAACCAGGTCACTGATTTTTTAATGGCATTCTGCTCGATATCGCAATTGGCAAAGAAGATAGGGAGTTGCTGGATAAGGAAAGTCCTATCGCGGTAAGCGTATTCTCATTCGCAGTGTTAGTGTCCAGAGGGCCATGCACGATTTTCCCTCCGGTCTGACGGGAGGCATTTGGTGCGGTCGTTATCATCCGGCGGCAGAGTCGTATTCATGTAATTAAAGGAATGACATCAACTTTAAACCAGGATACTCGCGTCATCCCTGTTGGGAGAATCGACCTGGAGCATACTCGCAAAATAATTTTCAGGGGGAAGACCGGTAAAGCAGTGCAGTTGGGTCAGTCTCGCCTCTGGCAATACGGTCCACCAGAAACTTTTTCCCAGGGCACTAGCACTGAGAAGATCCTCCGCAGTTGCGTCGCAAAGATCAGCCAGCGCGTTTTCCGTCGGCAGCATCAATGTTGCAGGATTGCCGGCAGCTTGCCACCACGCTGCGAGTTCTTGTGCGCCGACCCGTTGGCTTCCAGGTTCAACTGCTGGAAATGGATGGTTCGCCAGTTTCCTGTCAAGATCGTCCGGCAGCGAATTGATGTTCAAAGTGGAAACTGCAATCCTTTCTAGCGCCGAATACCATGGCTGGGCCGAAAAAACGCTCAATATCGTCCCGGGACGGGAGTCCATCCGTAACGCGATCGTCAGCGGAAAATAACGCCCTACATTGTCCACGCTTGGCATGAGCACCCCCGCCAAAATGCCCGGGGTAGTGCCGCACACCCCGGGCATGAGGATAAAGCGCCATATTGGAGCGATCAAATAGAGATCGAGCCAGCGCTCGCCCAGTTGTGCACGGCTTGCCGCTATGGCATGCTGGAGCCACAAATCCCAGCCAACGATAAAGTCGGCTGGCAGGCGGCGGGAGACGAAGTCTCCAAGGCACGGAATTTTTCCATACCATCCCGCAATGGGAGGGCCATTGCGGCCGTTAGAAGTGTCTGGGACAGTTGAATTGTTTGAGTTCATTTAAACGAAACGGATTCTGCACGCTGCTGGTGATGACCTCGAAGCGCGTTTTACGTCCATTGACATTAAACGTGACGATGAATTTCTCCGGTTGAGACGTTGGGGCGATCTGCGTTTCGTCCAGCATGCGGAATAATGCCCATGGACCTTCAAACAACTGGCCTGACGCGGCGCTAGCGGCAGTCGGAGAGATTTGCAATCGGACTTGCGAAGTGCCACGGGGACCAGGCCATTGTAACGTCATCGGTATCTGGGGGCCGTGGCTGTATTTGACGAGTTGTCCATCGACGTCGAGAATAAACTGCGTGATTGCCGCATCCATCTCAAGTGGCTTGAAAGTAAGATTCATAGCCGGTGTGTGGCCGCCGCCATGAAAAAATACATCGCGGATAATTTCCGCCCGGCGGAACTCCTGCAACGCTCCCGAAGAGCCACCCATGCTGGAATCGTCCACCCTGCGAAAGGTCCATGGCCGTGTTGAGGTGTCAACATATCGAGCGAGATTTTTTTGAAAAAATTCGTCCATAAGTCCACCTGGAGAAAACAGTCGTGCGAAGTCATCCTGGGTTACGTCACGCGAGCTCTCCTTTACAAAGGGATATCGGCCCGCAATTGCCTTATTGCAGAATTCCGTAATCGACGCTTGAAGTGATTGATTCAGGTTTTCCCGTGTCGCTCCCAATGCCTGGCTGATTCCACCTGTCGAAAGAGTAATGAGTATCGACCTTATCGGCTCCGGCATTCGGCTGGCGTCCGCCTTGATTTTAGTTGGAACATCGCTGGGCGGCGGAGCACCCCCGCCTTTAAGAGCGGCATCGGTTGCCATGAGCAGGGTGTACAACTCATTGATCTTCTCTGGAATTGCATCAATGGGCGCTGGTTGGCCTGGCATAGCGGGGTACACCAT
>JBOIFK010000136.1:0-5598 GCA_050741585.1 Nitrosospira sp. | reverse complement strand
GGATTGCGAAGCGCCCACACCACACCAGCCAGTACCCCAGCTGCTACCTGCAAACTGGTCGCGTTATTATAAGGCGCCAGATGCCGAGCTTCCTGGATCGACAAACGTGACCCATACCAGTAGGCGTGTCTGGCATGCCCCATGAGCAGCACACCCAGCTCATCCGCGCCCTCTGCTATCTCGTCCCGTATGACCCGTTTGCTGAGCTGCAAATTCCAGTTCCTGCCCGCCAATTCATGGAGGGAAAGCACAGCGTCATCGCAAGGATGGTAAGCATAATGCACCGTCGGACGATAGACCACTTTTCCATTTTCCCTGAGCGTGAGATGGTCGGCGATGGAAATGGATTCACTGTGCGTGACAAGGAAACCATGGTAGGAACCGCCGAGCGGAGTCCAGCTGCGCACGCGGGTGGCCGCACCAGGCCGGTTAAGATAAATGGCCGCATCACAGCCAAATTCGTGGCGCGCTCCATCCGGCGGCAGATGGCGCTCATGACTGCCCCACCCCAGCTCGGATGGCTGAAGACTTTCGCCAACAAACCCGGCGATCGACCAGGTATTGACGAATTCATCATGCCGCTTGCGCCGGGCGGTAATCTGAGTATCCCGTTCGGCAATATGAATGGACTTAATTTCAAGACGATGAGCCAGCCTTGCCCACTCCTCGCGGCTCGCCGGCCTTTTGACTATCGTTCCGGTACCGGCGGCGATGTCAAGCAACGCCTGCTTGATAAAGCTTGAAGCTATGCCAGGGTTCGCACCATGAGCCAGGACAGTGGTTGGCCCCTTGCCCTTTTCCCGCCCGAAAGCAAGCGCTTTTTCACGCCAGGCGTAATTGGAGCGCGATGATACCGATATCGCTGTATCGACGTAACCTCCGGGCCACGGCTCGATGCAGGTATCCAGGTAAAGTACGCCAAACCGCCAGCACAACTCCATCAGTGCCAGGCTGGAAACATCCACTGAAAGGTTAAGCAGAAAGTCTCCCCTGTTCAGCCACGGCTCGAGCACGGAAAGATAATTCTTCTCCGTCAGAACACGAAGGGTAAATGCAACGCCAAACTCGCGCGCGATATTCTTTCCATCCTCGTCGGCGGAAATTATCCTGATCTGATCAGGACGTATCTCCAGGTGCCGAAGCAGCAGCGGGAGCATGGCCTGACCGATACTGCCGAAACCCACCACAACCAGGTTGCCCGGAATGCGCGCATGCTTATCGTATGATTTCATTTCCCATCCTGAAATTTACTTTTTCACAAAACTGATACGGCGGAATTTCGCATTCGTGTATTCCTCCTGCCAAGATTAACCAAATACCGGAAGCGCCCAGGAGTTGCCTGCTTACTTCGACTGCTCTGCCTTTGACGTCTTAATACAGGAACTGGATATAATAAAATTGGTCAAACTTGAACACAAAGCTGCTCAAAAGGCGTATTTAATACGCTTTAAATATATCGATCCGGGGTTCGGCTATTTCGCTATTGAAGCAGCGTGATTGGCGCGTCGGCTGAAATCCGGTGTTATTCTTGCGGTAATCAGCCCAACTGAAGGTTGCCGCGCATTAAGTTCATTCTTTCAGAGGAGAGCGAAGATGACGAATTGTACCCTGCCACGGCACGAAAATCATACTCATCCCCACGGCCCGAAATGTGGCCATACAGGCATTATGCATGAGGGGCATGTCGATTATCTGCATAATGGACATCTGCACCACCCGCACGGGGGCCATATCGATGAACATGCAATTGGTATAACAGACGCCAACCCGGAAAATTGCACGCCTGAACATCTGTGCTCAGGTCATTCGCAGGGTCATATACACGGCCCCGGCTGCGGTCACGAAGCCGTGCCGCATGGTCAGCATGTCGACTACCTGGTCGATGGGCATCTCCATCACCCGCACAACGGCCATTGTGATGATCACGGATCGGTAACGATTCTGCTGGCGGTCTAGTGTAGTGAGTCAGAGATATCGTTACATAACCGATTCAAATGAATAAACCGGGAGGAAATGTTAAAAATGACCAGATTGACGTCAGACAAGGCGCAAGGAGGCGCATAGTTATTCTATGCAACGACGAGCAACGCAGTAGTATGGCGACAATCTGGTCATTTTTAAGTAGCGATATCTCTGACCCACTACACTAGCCTCCAAACACGAAATTCTTTGCAGCGAAGCATTGTCGCTTTCGTTGCCCGTTGTCGGTTTCACCGCGATTTAATCTCTCCTGCGCTCACGTCTGGTGGCGGGACAGCTTGTCGGCGTTCACCTGATTTAACGACACATGACATTACGTGCTGATACCTTCATCAGTCACGCTTCGCTGGCTCCCGCAGCCGCTTCCCCATCCCGTACTTTAGTCCGATAGAAAACCTCGGCTTGATGCACTTCTGTCCAATTGTGGCAAAAAGACAGACACGTCATAGTGCAACCTCATTACTGATTCAACGGCAGAAGCCTGATGACGTGGGAATGAACCGAATGATGTTGCGCTTCACTCCGTTCATCCTGCAAAAGCCCTATAGGGGCGCGGAAATATCTGATTTTACCTAACGAAATGACTAGGAGAATATAAAGTGAAAAGAAATCTCGCTTTGATTATCGGCGCTATGTTGATTGCGCCTGTTCAGGCGGCACCCGTGGATACGGCCAGCTGGACCCATTGGACATCATCGGCTCCCGGCAGCATCAGTGGCAACTTTACCCAGGGGGGCCAGACGATCACCGTCACTTACACCGGGAATGCCACCGGAGTGGATTACAGTTCGTATTTTTATAATGTTCCTGGCTCATTTACCAATGCCGAAGTGACAAATACACCAGGAATCAACGGCACGCTCCTGATGACGGGTGGGACAAGCGAAATAAATGCCTTCCATTTTTCCCAGGCCGTGATCGATCCAATCATCGATCTCTTTAGCGTGGGTCAGGGAGGCGTGGCGGTAACGTTCAATTTCCTGAACGGCGCAACATTCAGCATACTGAACCAGGGAGCCGGAAATTGGGGCGGCGGTTTGCTCACCCAAAACGGCAGTTCTGTTACCGGATGGGAGGGTAACGGACTCCTTCAGTTTCATGGAACGTACACCGATATTTACTTTACAACGCCTGATTACGAAAATTATTATGGCGCCACTGTCGGTGCGATAAATGCCGTGCCCGAGCCCGCGACCTACGCGCTGATACTGGGAGGACTGGGGTTGATAGGCTGGATGACGCGCCGGAGGAAACAAAAAATCAACCTGGTTTAAACCTCTCGCCAGGGGACTAATGCATGAGGGCTTGGGATGGGCGCATAAACGGCCCATCCTTTTTTCTGTTACGCTTATGCTGAGTAAAGTGCTATGGGATAGTTCGAAGGAGTAGAATTGTCAGGTACAATGGCAGATCGAGATACCGTCGTGCTCGTGCATGGACTGTGGATGCATGGCTGGGTTATGAGATTAATGGGAATGCGACTTCGGCGCTGCGGCTTCCATCCTGCCTTCTTTTCTTACCCTTCCATGCGCAGTTCGCTGTCGCAAAATGCGCTGTTGCTGTCAAATTTTGTTGCCGGTATCGCTGCACCACGCATCCATTTTATCGGTCATAGCCTGGGTGGCCTTTTAGTGCTACAGATGCTTGCGGAATATCCTGAGAAGCGGACCGGTCGGGTGATACTGGCGGGGAGTCCTTACAACGCGAGCTACGTGGCAACGAGGCTTTCACGCGGAAGACATGGGCGATATATTCTGGGACGCAGCATGTTGCAATGGCTAGGCCAGAAGGCGCCAAAGGGTGACGCCCAATATGAGCTCGGCGTAATCGCAGGCTGCAAGAGTATGGGTGGCGGCAGGCTGATATTCCAATTACCGCATCCCAATGACGGCGTGGTAACAGTCGAGGAGACACAGATGCCGGAGATAACCGACCGGATAGTGCTTGACGTTAGCCATTCCGGAATGCTTTTGTCTGCCGGACTGGTTCGTCAGGCATGTTCTTTTTTGCGACGCGGCCATTTTCTGCACAACTCAAAATTATTATCCTGAATCCGGCGGTGGGCTCCTGTTTTCCAATCGTTTGAGCGTGGGCGCCATGATCCGAAAACACCTCCTTACCTTTACCATTGGAACCTCCGTTCTTTCTGGTGAACGCGAACCCAGGACGACTTTGCCAATTTTGCGCATACTAAGGTTCAATTTGGCTGTCGTTCTCGCCGCATCGCTTGCAGGTTGCGCCAATCTCGGTTATTACGCCCAGGCCATGGATGGTCACATGGACATCCGGCACCGAACTCAGCCGATCAGCAAGATCATCGCCGACCCTGATGCCAATCCGGCGTTGAAAGGCGCCCTCACTGTTGTGGTCAAGCTACGTGAATTTGCAAGTCATGAGCTTAAACTTCCGGACAACCAGAGCTTTACGACTTACGCTGACCTGGGGCGCCCCTACGCAGTTTGGAACGTATCCGCCACCCCGGAACTATCATTGGAGCAAAAAAAATGGTGTTTCGTGGCGATCGGCTGTGTCAGTTACCGCGGGTTTTTCTCCAAGGCCGAAGCAGAGCACTTTGCCGAAAAACTCAAGATAGAAGGCTACGACGTCACTGTAGGCGGGGTTCGCGCATACTCCACCCTGGGTTGGTTCAAAGATCCGATACTTAATACCTTCCTTGGCTATTCCGAAATGGAGCTCGCCCAACTGATGTTTCACGAGCTTGCTCACCAGGTCGTATATGTGCGCGATGACAGCACTTTCAACGAGTCGTTTGCGACTGCGGTAGAACTGGAGGGAGTAAGCCGTTGGCTGGACAGCTACGGAACAGATGAGCAGCGGCTGGCATTTGATGCGGCACAGAAAAAGAAAGCCACATCCACCGAATTAATGCTGAACCATCGCAAAAGGCTGGAGGAGTTGTATGCCTCGGACGCAAGCAACGCGGAAAAACGTACGGCCAAGGCACGCATTCTAGCCGAGCTGAGTGAAGCTCTCTCCGCGTTGGACACCACCAAAACCAGGGTCGGCACACATGAACGATGGTGGATACAACGCCTCAACAACGCATATCTTGCCTCGGTCTCGACGTATACCCACCTGGTGCCTGCGTTCCAGGCGCTTCTTGCGCAGCAGAGCGGAAATATTGAACAGTTCTACGAGGCTGTGAAAAGAATCAGCAGTCTTCCGGAAACAGAGCGAACCTCGTTATTGCGGGGAACGGATTCCGACAGCAAGGCTACCGCCAATCTCGTCCCCTAGTGTAGTGAATCAGAGATATCGCTACTTAAAAATGGCCAGATTGTCGCCATACTGCGTTGCTCGTCGTTGCATATGAATAACGATGCGCCTCCTCGCGCCTTGTCTGACGCCACTCTGGTCATTTTTAAATATTCCTTCCCGATTTATTCATTTGAATCGGTTATGTAACGAATCTCTGACTCACTACACTAGCAGCCTGTCGGACTTGAAGAATCGATGCGAAAAAGTGACTGGGCGAGGACAGATTTTGACGATCTTGGAGACCAATAGTTGTTCTATTGGTCGAAAAAGCGGTGAAATATGCACCGTCCAGACGTTTTTGCAGCCGATTTCCTTTAAGTCCGACAGGCTGGCTAGGCC
>JBOIFK010000135.1:0-6241 GCA_050741585.1 Nitrosospira sp. | reverse complement strand
AACGGACGCCACAGTTTAAGCCAGGCAAGCGTGGAAATACTAAAAAAAATTAGCGGCCCGGTAGATATTACCGTTTACGCCACGGCTCAAGACGCAGAACTGGGGGATATTCGTAAGATTATCAGCGAGTTTCTTTCACGCTACCAGCGCGCCAAACCCGACCTCACGGTCAGGTTCATTGATCCCACCGAGCAGCCAAAACTCACGCAGGACGCAGGAGTCCAGGTCAACGGGGAAATGGTCGTAGTGTTCAATGGCAAGCGTGAACACCTTGCCACATTCAACGAGCAAGCCCTGACCAGTCTGCTGTTGCGGCTGGTGCGTTCGAGGGAAAAGCTGGTGATGATGCTCACAGGCCACGGCGAGCGCAAACTGGATGGTGCCGCCGGTCATGACATGGGAGAATTTGGCAGACAATTGACGATCAACGGTTTCAAACTGGGAATGCTCAATCTTTCCATTGATCACGATGTACCGGCTAATACGAGTATGCTTGTTATTGCCTCGCCACAAGTTGATCTGCCGGACGGAGAAGTGGACAAACTGCTTGCGTATATCGCCCGCGGGGGCAATCTGCTGTGGTTGATAGATCAGGCACCTTTGCATGGACTACAGCCCCTTGCCGAGAAACTGGAACTGACACTTACCCCCGGCGTGGTGGTTGACCCCCAGGCTCAGCAGTTGAAGTTGCCCATTACTTTCGCGCTAGGTGCGAATTACGGACAGCATCCAGTCACGCACAATTTCGATTACATTACAATGTTTCCTTTCGCCCGGCAGATCATCGTCAATGAAAACGAGGCATGGCATAGTGTTTCGCTGGTGGAGGTAGCGCAAAGCGGATGGGTGGAAACCAGCAAACTGGATTCCGGAATCGCCTTTGACAAAATATACGATGTATCAGGTCCAGTCAGTATTGCTGCCACCCTGAGCCGCACTTTGCAAGATAGTGAGCAGCGTATCGCCATCATCGGCAGTGGAAATTTTCTCGCCAATATGTATATAGGCAACGGCAACAACCTGGATTTCGGGATTAATCTCGTCAATTGGCTGACTGGCGACGAAAACCTTGTCGCCATTCAACCTCGGGCTACGCTTGATGGCAGTCTGATTTTAAGCGAACCAATGCTGATCACAATCGCCGGCGGCTTCCTCATTGTTCTGCCGCTGGCTTTTCTGACGAGCGGCGTGGTCATCTGGCGGCGGCGGAGAAGAAAATGAATCGCGAATTTACAGAGGCACCCTGATTGCCTGAACTCCCCGAAGTCGAAGTCATTCGTCGCGGTCTCATATCCCATCTTGAAGGACGCCGCCTTGTTGGCGCTACCATACGGAATTCAAGTCTGCGCTGGCCTGTACCCCACGACTTGGGACATATGCTTTGCGGGCTCGAGATCAACAAGGTGATGCGGCGTGGAAAATATCTCTTATTTGACTGTGGCAAGGGCACGTTGATCCTGCACCTCGGGATGTCCGGCAGCCTGAGGTTATTGCCTGCTGCAACGTTGCCGCAAAAACATGATCACGTCGATCTGATATTGGATAATGATACGATCCTTCGTCTAAAGGATCCGCGCCGTTTTGGCGCAATTCTATGGGAAGCCGCTGATGTCACACGCCATGCGTTATTGATTCAACTTGGACCTGAACCGCTTACCACAGCGTTCAACGGGAATTTTCTATACGAAAAAACCCGGCATCGGAGCGCCAGCATCAAAGAAGTGTTGACGAACAGTCGCATTGTCGCCGGCATCGGCAATATTTACGCCAGTGAAGCACTTTTTAGCGCCGGCATCAATCCCGCAACTCCTGCGGGGCGAATCAGCTTGCGCAGGAGCAGAAAACTGGTGCAGGCAACAAAAAAAACGCTTAATCTCGCGATTAAAGCAGGTGGCAGCAGCTTGCGCGATTTCGTCAACAGTGATGGGAATCCCGGTTATTTCCAGCAGCAGTATTGGGTGTACCGCCGAACGGGGCAGTCCTGCCGGAAGTGCGGGACCACCATTATGCAAATTACGCAGGGGCAGCGTTCAAGTTTTTATTGCCCGCGTTGTCAGAAATAAGGCATAAAAAATGGAAGTAAGGAAGCGTAGGCGGGTTTGATAGCAGTTTACGAATTCACAATCATAGGATCTCCCATGAACGTTACCTTCATCGGCGGCGGCAACATGGCTTCCGCCTTGATCGGCGGATTGCTCCAGCAGGGATACCCGCCAGCACGAATATGCGTAGTTGAAATTAATGCTGAAGGGCGCGACAGAATAAAGCGTGAGTTTAATGTGGAAGCGGTGGCGGAACTTGCCGAAGGCGTGGTCAATAGCGACGTCATCCTGCTTGCGGTAAAGCCGCAGCAACTCTCTGCCGTCACACAGGAGCTTGCAGCGCTGCTCGGAAATCATCTGGTCATTTCTATCGCCGCCGGGATTCGCGCTACTGATTTATGCCGCTGGATGGGTGGTCACGAACGCATAGTGCGAGCCATGCCCAACACTCCGGCATTGATTCGTGCGGCGGTCACCGGACTCTATGCCCTGCCTGGAGTAAGCACGGAAGAAAAGCACACCGCAGAAACTATACTCGCCGCGGTAGGTTCCGTGCTATGGTTGGATCGCGAGGAACTCCTGGATGCGGTTACTGCCCTCTCCGGCAGCGGCCCGGCCTATGTATTTTATTTTATTGAAGCAATGCAGAAGGCGGGGCAGGAATTAGGGCTCACTGAGGCCCAGACACGCCAGCTTAGTCTGGAGACCTTTCTCGGCGCGGCCGGGCTCGCAAACCAAAGTGATGAAAGTGTTGCCATGCTTCGGGCCCGAGTCACTTCGCAAGGCGGCACGACCGAGCGCGCGATACAGTCTCTGGAAAAAGATGGAGTCAAAAACGCCATCATGCGCGCAATGCACATGGCAAACCAGCGCTCACGCGAATTGGGCGATAAGCTTGGCAGGATCTGATCCCAGGAAACGTTTATGCTCAGCCAGATACTGATATTTCTGCTCGACACCCTGCTGGGGTTGTTTTCTCTGGCGCTGCTGCTGCGTTTTTATATGCAACTGCTGCGAGCGCCCTATCGCAATCCGCTATCGCAATTTCTCGTTGCGCTTACCGATTTTGTCGTACGGCCCGCCCGCCGGGTAATTCCCGGATTCAAGGGGATGGATCTTTCCACATTGCTGCTGGCATGGCTTGCACAATGCATTCTGCTGACGGGCGTACATATGCTTCAGGGTTACAGCTTCAGTTCCAACATCGGTATCGCAGTGACGGGACTGGTTCTCCTGGGATTGGTGGAGATCATTAAAATGACTCTCTACATTATCCTGGTAGCAATAATCATACAGGCAGTACTTTCCTGGTTCAGCCCTCACAGCGCGTTAGCCCCGACGCTCGACAGCTTCACGCGGCCATTCCTGGGAGTGATTCGACGGCGCATTCCTCCCATCGGCAATGTGGACTTGTCGCCGCTCTTCGTGCTGATAGTGATTCAACTGCTGCTGTTTGTCGTGGCGCAACTGCAGCGGGAAATTTCCCGTTTGTTCTGAGATTTTAAAGGAACTTTGAATACCGGATACGCACCTTCCAAAGCCTTCCCGCCGCCATATAGCTTTACTCCAATGCTGTCAGAATTTCTTATGCCGCCACTTCTGATACATCGTTCATGGCATCGCAGCCACGAGGGCGGTCACCGGCTTACCCTTACCCTCAACATACAACCTGGCGCGAAGCGTACCGAAGTTGCGGGACTGCATGGCGATGCGCTGAAAATAAGGCTGGCTGCTCCACCGGTGGAAGGGGCAGCCAACGCCGCCTTGAGGGAATTCCTTGCTGAGGTTTTTTCCGTACCGCTACGCCAAGTAACACTCAAACACGGAGTTAAATCCCGGCGGAAGGTGGCTGAGGTCTGGCAACCGGCCTTGGGACCGGAAGTACTCTTTAAGCAGATAACCGATTCGTAAACAGATTCATTGCGTTCCATTTTTCCTCGGCGAGCGCCCTGAGAAATATTTTTTGATTTTGTCACTGACTCCCTCGCTTCACCATAACCTTCATAGGCGCCACGCCACCACTCACCCATACAGATGCCCCGTCTCATTCTTTTCAATAAACCCTACGGAGTCATTTGCCAGTTCACCCCTGAGGCCGGGTACAAGTCTCTCAAGGATTTCATACGCCTGCCGGGTTTTTATCCTGCTGGCCGGCTCGATGCCGATAGCGAAGGCTTGGTATTGCTGACCGATAATGGCAGGTTGCAGAACGAAATCAGCGATCCCAGGCATGGACTCGTCAAAACGTATTGGGTACAGGTGGAGGGCGTACCGGATGAAGCTGCTTTGGAAAAGCTGCGTCACGGTGTGATGCTGAGAGGTTTCAAGACGATGTCTGCACAAGTGCGGTCTATGAATGAACCGGACTGTCTTTGGCCGCGCATACCACCCATCCGCTTCCGCAAAAATATTCCCGTTTCATGGATTGAACTGATGCTCACAGAAGGCAAGAACCGCCAGGTGCGGCGCATGACCGCGGCTGTATCCTTCCCCACGCTGCGGTTGATCCGTTATACCGTCGGGGCATATTCGCTGCTTGACATTGCATCCGGTGAATGGCGTTTCTCGGAGTAGGCCAACCCTGTTTAAAAGATAGTTGGTGATGCCGTCCGCTACGCAAGCCTATTAGTGACGACAGACTCTGCGGGTCTTGAAGGGCTGTCGGCGTTCATGCCTCTCTGTGAGTTGAAAAACAGCCAGATAGAGCCCGGCCGGACACTTTTGCGGCCGGTTCCCTGAAGGTCGACGGGTTGACATGGTCAGATCGAGAAATCATGCGCACTTTGCCTCCCATCCGCGCTCTTGCAGCCGTATTTGCGCTTTTGCAGCAGTGCGCGTTTGTCAGGAGAGAGGATATTTGGATTATAATTAACGATAATAATCGATCTTGGCGCTTGTTTGCAAAGCGTATAGGCATAATGCAGGAAGCACTTCTTCTCAGGGACCTGAAAGCTGCCTGCTGTAATCGAACCGCCGGGAATAGCCAGATACATTCCAAGGTTACCGTTCGGCATAACCCGTTTTCCGTCCAAAAGCCAGATAAATTGGAGAGGGTCTCGGTGACCTCGCATGTAACCAGGAACCCATCATGTTTAAAAAAGATCATTCTCAACCCAACAGGAGCCTCGAGAACGAAGTCATCCTGGCGGTAGTTGTGCTGTACTTGTTGCTCGCAATCGTGATGACGGTAGTGCATTACATACAACCCGCCGAGCAGGAAACGGTAACGTCGTCAACATCGCCTTCTCATAATGAAAAAAGCGCCCGGCGCATCAAGAATGAGTAAACGTGCCTGCTCATGGCATGATACGGAAGGAGAGAGAAACTTATCATGATCCGCAGTATTATTAGAACTGGAAGCGATCAGTCACTTGCCATCATTCGGGGCCTACCGGAGCCGGCAAATGACAGCGACGTGATCTGGCTGGAAATCAATGCGCCAACAACCGAGGAGGCCGCGAACCTGGGCCAACGATTCGGCGTTGATACCAGTCCTCAAAGCAGCAGTGTCGCCGATGATGGGAATTTCTTGTACATGCGTTCCAAGCTGCTCGCATTGGGCGCTGATGCGATTCCGGGTTTCGGAGACGTAACCTTTATCCTGGGCGACCAAGTGGTCGCGATTCTTTGTGAAGATTCTGATTTCCATCCATTTGAATTCGCCCTGCAGCGCATGAACCGAAAACCATATCATGTCACGAGTCCAAAGGCAGTATTGCGGCTATTATTACAGGTGGCCAATGATAGCGCCGACGCGGTAATAGACCGTATCGCGGACGAACTGGAGCGAAGCGCGGAGGATATTTCCGAAATATCCGACGGGTACAATGCCATAGGCAAGGAATTGGGGGTGCCAGATCTCATCGGCACGATGCAAGATCTCAACGAAAAGGAAGAGTTGATTTCGCGCTGCCTGGAGGCCCAGTTGTCATTGGCGCGCACGGTGCGTTACCTCAATAGCGAGATCGATAACGTGACCGAGGCAGAGTTGCAGGTATTAACAACCGAACTCGCTGACGATGTCGCAGGGGTGAAGGAACATGCCTACTTTGAGCACGAAAAAGTTCGTTACCTTCAGAATGCCGTCACGAATATTCTCAATATCAAACAGAACCAGATCGTTAAAGTCTTCACTATCATCACTGCTGTTTTTCTGCCTCCTACACTTGTCGGCACCTTTTACGGCATGAATTTTGCCG
>JBOIFK010000134.1:0-10378 GCA_050741585.1 Nitrosospira sp. | reverse complement strand
AGGAGTGGTGGAAGTAGTGGGAAATTCCGTCACTCGCGTACGCCCGGGTAATGAAGTGTTTTTTTTCAACAATGGCTTGGGTTACCCATCTGGAACTTACGCCGAATACACGGTGGTGCAGGAAGACTATCTGGCATTGAAGCCAAAGAACCTTTCCATGCACGAAGCCGCCGGTATCCCGCTAGCGCTGATTGCAGCGTGGGAAGCGCTGGTAAACCGCGGTGATCTGAGGCAGGGTCAGTCGACTTTGATTCACGCGGGTGCCGGTGGCGTTGGACACATTGCGATCCAGCTCGCCAATTACTTTGACGCACTCGTCGCTACGACCATTTCAAACCCTCAGAAAGCAGAGTTTGTGCGATCGTTAGGCGCCGGGTTGGCAATCGACTATCGCCGGCAGGATTTTGTTGAAGCGGCGATGAACTGGACGAGTGGCTTAGGCGTGAGACTTGTAATGGATACGGTAGGTGGCGAACCTTTCTGCAAATCCTTCAGCGCGACCCGGCTGTACGGCCGCGTGGTGACGTTGCTCTCGACCACATGCGATATCGGATACACAAATATTGCACGATTGCGCAACCTGAGCATCGGTTACGTGCAGATGACCGCGCCGCTCTATCTTGGCTTGCACCCGGCGCGCATCGCGCAGACCCGCATACTTGAGCGCGGCGCAAAACTGTTCGAGCAGAACATGCTCAAGGTTCACGTCGGTCTGATACTGCCCTTGGAGGAGGCAGCCGAGGCACATCGCATAATCGAAGCTGGACATACCACCGGCAAGATCGTGCTGCAAATTGTTTGAACCCGGCGACAAAACTCAACGGCGGATTTTATCCATCCGCCCGCAACAACCAGCCATACGCTCCTGCAGCCGATTTCCTCTAAGAGAGATAGGCTCCCAGCATCTCAATTCCCCACGCCACGCCGAAGCCCGTAATATCGCTGCCAACGGCGCCCAGTCCCCCTTTGTTGCTATTGGCGGAGAGATCCATATGCAACCAGGGTATATCGCCCACAAACCGGCTGAGAAAACGGGCAGCGAGAATGTGATCCACATCGCCCTCCAGGGTGCACTGCTTGATGTCTGCGATCTTGCTTTCCAGTTCCGCGTCATAGTCGGCATCCATCGGAAATGCGCAAATTCGCTCGCCGCTTGATTTTCCCGCTATCAGCGCCTTCTGCAACAAATCCTCACGATTACCGAGAATGCCGCTGTAATGCGATCCGAGCGCCACGTGCATACTCCCCGTCAGCGTCGCGAAATCGAACATCATATCCGGCTTCTGTTTCGCTGCCAGATCCAGAGTGTCCGCCAGCACCATCCGTCCTTCGGCGTCGGTATGGATAATTTCGATGGTGGTGCCATTCAGGGCCGTTATGACGTCATTCTGTTTATAAGCACGGGGACTGATATGGTTTTGGGCGATGGCAAGCCAGCAATCGATATTCACCGGCAGATTGGCGCGGGTCGCAGCCAGCAAAAGGCCCAGCGCCACGGCCGAACCGTTCATGTCTTCATGCATGCCATGCATGTAGCGCGCCGGCTTCAGGTTGTGGCCGCCGGTATCAAAGCAGATGCCTTTACCGATCAGTGCCACGGTTTTGGCCCCTTTCTTGACACGCCGTTGCAAATGTACGATAGCGGCATCTTCAGGGTCACTGCCCTGCGCCACGGCGACAAACGCACCCGCACCCATTTTACGCAGCTTCCTGACATCAAATTCCTGATACTTCCAGCCCTCGCTGGCTGCGAGCTTCCTGACGTGCTTGCGATAATGTCCCGGCGTCAATTCGTTGGGCGGCAATATCGTAAGTTCACGCGCCAGCAGATTGCCTTCTGCTTTGGCACGCAGCAACACAAAGTTGCCTGCTTCCTTGTATTCGTGCAACACGAGTCTTGCCAGCGGCTTCCTGCACGATTTTTTCTCGCCGGTTTTTCGCGATGGCAGCACTGGGCCGTTGATCCATGCGGCATACACTGCCAATTGCGAAAATGCGCGCTTCTGGTCTGTATCGCCATAAATCGCAAGGTGTATCTCCGCAGGGCTCTCATCCAGCAGCACCTGGATGGCTTTACGAACGACGGTTTGCTGTTCAAATATGGATTGACTTGAATCCACCATGACCCAAACGCACAAGGCGCCGCTCGCGAGATTAGCGGCGGCTGTATCGCCAATCTCTCCGAACTGCCTTTTGCGCCGCGACAACAAAGCTTCCAGCACGCCCTTACCTGGAAAATCAAACTTGTTCTGAAACGCATCCGATGGCTTATCCGGCTTTGGCAGCACCACCAGGATGTGCATAGCCTTGCTTGATTCGCTTAGGGGCAGCGCATTTTGTGTCAATGTTGCCAACATATTATCGGCCTATCTAGTAAAATATAAACTCACCATTATATACGCCATGTGCCTATTCTGCCCGCCGCGTCTTTCGCTTGAGTCTTAGGTCTTCCCCGTTGTCTGATTTCCTATGCGCCAGTATCTTGAACTAATGGAACACGTGCTCAAACATGGGCATAATAAATCCGACCGCACCGGCACCGGCACGCTTTCCGTGTTCGGCTACCAGATGCGTTTCGACTTATCAGAAGGTTTCCCGCTGGTCACCACAAAAAAATGCCATTTGAAATCCATCGTTCATGAATTGCTATGGTTCTTGCAAGGTGACACCAATATTGGGTACCTCAAGAACAACGGTGTTTCCATCTGGAATGAGTGGGCCAATGAGAACGGTGACCTAGGCCCGATATATGGCCGCCAATGGCGATCATGGCCCGGTCCGAATGGACAGCATATCGATCAGGTCACGCAGGTAATCGAACAGATCAGGGGTACCCCGGACTCCCGGCGCATGATTGTTTCATCGTGGAATGTGGGTGAGTTGCATGAGATGAGATTGCCGCCATGTCACGCCCTTTTCCAATTTTATGTTGCCAACGGCAAGCTTTCATGCCAGCTTTATCAGCGCAGTGCGGATATTTTCCTGGGCGTCCCATTCAACATCGCCTCCTACGCCCTGCTCATGCTGATGGTGGCTCAAAGTTGCGATCTGAGACCCGGGGATTTTGTGCACACCCTCGGCGACGCCCACCTCTACCTCAATCATCTGACACAAGCACGGGAACAGCTCAGCAGGGAGCCGAGAGCACTACCAGTCATCAAGCTGAACCCGGCGATCCATAGCGTCTTCGATTTCACCTATGAAGATATTATGCTTGAAGGTTATGACCCTTATCCAGCAATCAGGGCACCAGTCGCAATATGATCCGTCCACGCTTCTCCATTCTGGTGGCCATGGCTCGAAATGGAATCATCGGGAAAGATAACGCATTGCCGTGGCGGCTGCCATCCGATCTGAAGCGCTTCAAAGCGCTCACCATGGGTCATCCCATCATCATGGGACGAAAAACTTACGAATCCATCGGAAAGCCATTGCCCGGACGCACCTGCATTATCGTCACACGTCAATCGGGTTACGTAGCCGAAGGCGCCATCGTAGTGAACTCGGTAACTAACGCGTTAGATGTCTACGACAAAAAGACGGTTGCAGATATGGGAGCTGAAAGCTTTGTGATCGGCGGGACGGAGATCTTCCGGCAAGCCCTTCCTCTGTGCGACCGGTTGTATATCACCGAGATTCAGCGGGATTTCGACGGTGACGTGGTATTTCCCGAATTCAATTACGAGGAATGGCGTGAGATCTCTCGTAAGAAATACCGCCTCGCTGAAGATAACGGATTGGAGTACGATTTTGTAGTTTTTGACCGCAAAATCCGAATGATAACCAATAAGGTGTAGTCATACGGTGCAACAAAGCGCATTGCACCGTATGACTTTGCTTGTTGCACCCCCCGTCTTAGCCCAAAAAAAATGGCGGAGCATATTATTGCCTCGCCATCTTTATTTCTGTTTCTGAAAATTCTGCTTATATTGGCAGTCTCATCGTTACAATACGACCACCTCCGGTAATGGAAAGCCATTGAAGTTGCTGGCATAAGCGGTGGTATAAGCTCCCGCATTGGGAATATAGATAAAATCGCCTTCCTGAATATCTTCAGGCAGCATTTCGTCACGCATCAAAATATCCACCGAATCACACGTCGGGCCGGCAACCGACCAGGGAATGGCATGACCCGTGCGGTCTGAAAGAATTTCGTAGCGCAGTCCCTCGGTAACCTCGATCACGCCGCCAAACATGCCCGCGTCCCAATACATCCAGCGCTTGCCATTACGAGTGGCCGTGCCTACCACGCGGCAAACGAAGTAAGCCGCATCCGACACCAGGTAGCGTCCCGGCTCGGCCATAATGCGAATGTCCTTCGGCAAGTCCGCGATCGCGGCGTTCACCACCTCTCCTATGACCTCAATCGAAGGAATGGGCTTGATATGACGCACCGGATAGCCGCCACCGATATTGAGCAGGCGCGGAGTCAGCCCCACACGGCGCATGTCACCAAAAACTTTTTTTGCCCGCTCGATACCCACCCGCCAGTTCTGCGGATTACGGCACTGTGAACCCACATGAAAAGTTACGCCCGCAAGATCGGCCTTAAGGTTTGCTGCTTCACTGATGATGCCTTTAATCTCGGCAGCATGGGTGCCGAATTTGCCTGCCAGCGGCCAATCGCTGCCGATATTGGGAGTGTCTATGCGCAAATAAAGTTTTGCATCCGGCTTGACACTCACGATTTTACGCAGTTCTTCGACACTATCCAGCACATACCATTCGACGCCTTTGGCGGCCGCATACTCTATATAGGTTCTTGACTTCATGGGATTGCTGTAATAGATCTCAGCGGCAGGCACACCCAGGCTCATCAAAAGGTCCAGCTCAGAGATGGAGGCGATTTCGAATCCAGCTCCTTCCTCGATCAAGGTTCTCAGCACGCGTGGATCCGGATTGGCCTTGACGGCATAGTGCGGCTGTACCAGCGGCATGGCAGCTTTGAAACGGCGGGCTTTATTGCGGATGATATTGCTGTCAACCAGCAGGAACGGCTTGCTGTAGCCCTTTTTCAGGGCTGCCTGGACATATTCAAAATTCAGGCTGACTTCGGGATGGGTGTCGAATACTGCTTCGGCTTCTACTTTTTTACGTAGAGCGGTAGTATGCATATGCATGGGAGATTTCCTTCAGGGAGGCTACGTTACGGGAATATGGATGTTTACCAGATCAGCCGAACCGAAGTAGTTTGCTTTGCTTTTCATGATGACCTCCTGTGCTTTAATACAATCGGAAAAAAGCGGATTATAAACTTCATTCCACTGGAATCAAGCGTTTTTTTCTGTTTAAAAAAAATGATATCGTCCCGCGTAAATTCCACCGAAAAATCCACTCCAGATCACGTGACGCATGCCAGCCTGAAAGAAAGATATTGGGACATATTCGCAGCTACAAACTGACATTTTTGAAGTACGCTGAACATGGACTGCACTCACTCCGAGTTTTTCAGCAGCCGAAAAAGGATATCCGTTCCTGCAAAGTCAAATCTTCGGCAAGGTCACGCCGTGCTGGCCCTGATATTTTCCGCCACGATCCTTGTACGAAATCTCGCAAACTTCATCGGACTCAAAGAAAATCACCTGGGCGACCCCCTCATTCGCGTAAATCTTCGCGGGTAGTGGCGTGGTATTGGAAAATTCCAGCGTGACATAACCCTCCCATTCCGGCTCAAACGGAGTGACGTTGACAATAATGCCACAACGCGCATAAGTGGATTTTCCGAGACAAATGGTCAGCACGTTGCGCGGAATACGAAAATATTCAACGGTGCGCGCGAGCGCAAAAGAATTGGGCGGAATGAGACAAACATCGCTTTTCACGTCGACGAACGAATTGGAATCAAAATTCTTGGGATCGACAATAGCGGAGTTTATATTGGTGAACAACTTGAATTCATCCGAGCAACGGATATCGTAGCCATAACTCGAGGTTCCGTACGAAACGATCTTGTGGCCGTTCACATGTTTGATCTGATTGGGCTCGAAAGGCTCGATCATGCGATTCTCCGCCGCCATGCGGCGAATCCATTTATCCGACTTTATCGTCATTTTGGAGAATAAAAACCTGAGCGAATGTTAAGTGTAAGCCGCGGAAAACCGTGCCACGAACCCGCGGCCATTTCATTAGCCGGTTTCGTGAAATCACGTATCCTGAATCACGATCTTGGCAAATAACGCGGAGTGATCCAGCGATAGTTCGTCAATCTTGACCGCGAGGCGCCGGGCAATGCGGCGATAAATCTCCGCTACGCGTCCCTCTGGATCCGCTACCACTGTGGGCGTCCCACCGTCCGTATGTTCGCGGATCTTAATATCGAGCGGCAGGCCACCCAGAAATTCCACATCGTAATCCCTGCACATTTTCTCGCCGCCGCCTGTGCCAAAAATATGCTCTTCCTGGCCGCACTTGGAACAGATATGGGTACTCATGTTTTCGACAATACCGACAATGGGAATGCCCACTTTCTGGAACATTTTGAGTCCCTTGCGCGCGTCAAGCAGCGCAATGTCCTGAGGAGTGGTGACAATAATGGCACCCGTGACCGGCACTTTCTGTGCGAGTGTCAACTGAATATCGCCGGTTCCCGGCGGCATATCCACAATAAGGTAGTCCACATCGTTCCAGCGAGTGTCGTTCAATAATTGCTGCAATGCCTGGGTGACCATCGGTCCGCGCCACACCATTGGCGTTTCCACGTCAATCAGGAATCCGATGGACATCGCCTGAATACCGTGCGCTTTCATCGGTTCGATGCTCTTTCCGTCAGGAGATTCCGGACGGCCGGCGATCCCCAGCATTTGCGGTTGTGAAGGACCATAAATATCGGCATCCAGAATGCCAACGGAAGCCCCCTCGGCAGCCAGCGCCAATGCCAGGTTCACCGCTGTGGCCGATTTCCCCACGCCACCCTTGCCGGACGCCACCGCGATGATATTCTTTACTCCGGGAATGAGCTTTACGCCCCGCTGCACACTGTGGGAAACAATCTTGCTCGTGATGTTTACATTCACGTCGCTAATGCCGGGAATGCTTTTGAGCTTGTCCACCACTTGTTTACGAATATCTTCGATCACACTTTTTGCCGGATAACCGAGTACGATATCAAGCGATACGTTATCGCCGTTTATTTTGATGTTGCGTGCTTCATTGCTGGCCACATAATCCTTACCCGTGCTGAGATCGGTAATTTGCCTGAGGGCGGACTGTACCTGCTGTTCTGAGATAGCCACTTTGTAACTCCTTTTGTCCTGCGGCAATAAGCCAGATGACCCCGAATATTAACAAATATCAGCGTCGGGAATCTGACGGCCGAAAAAATAAAAGCAACAGATCGAAACAGCGAATGCCGAATAGAAGCTCGCAAGTCTGAAAATGAATTGCCTATTGGCCAGAATCAATAGGAACCCGATCGCTCAGATGCGGATAACCATCGGCTCCCCTTCAGTTCGACAGACCGCCAGTCCCGCAGTTTGTTACAATTATGTATGGCTATTTTTATAGGCAATTGATGAACAAGCGGAAAATTCTAGTCACGTCGGCTCTGCCCTACGCCAACGGCAGCATTCATCTCGGTCATCTGGTGGAATACATCCAGACGGACATCTGGGTGCGTTTCCAGAAAATGCAAGAACACGAGGTGCATTATGTGTGCGCGGATGACACGCATGGCACACCGATTATGCTTCGTGCCGAACAGGAAGGGATTACGCCCAAGCAATTGATAGATCGAGTATGGCATGAACACAAGGCCGATTTCGATGGATTCCATGTCGGTTTCGACAATTTTTATACCACCGATTCCCCCGAGAACCAGGAGTTCTGTGAAGATATCTACCAGCAGCTCGAAGCAAGGGATTTGATCGCCAAACGCCCGGTCGAGCAATTCTATGACCCTGTCAAACAGATGTTTTTGCCGGATCGATACATCAAGGGTGAGTGCCCGAATTGCCATGCGAAAGATCAATATGGCGACTCCTGTGAAGCTTGCGGCGCCACGTATTCACCGACCGATGTGATCGACCCTTACTCAACTGTTTCGGGGACAAAGCCGGAACGTCGGTCTTCGAAACACCATTTTTTCAGGCTCTCCGACCCGCGCTGCAAGGCATTTCTCGAAGAGTGGGTTTTTGAATCGTTCGAAGGCCAGTCCGGTGCGGCGGTAGAATTGAAACCGCGACTGCAGCCTGAAGCTGCCAATAAAATGAACGAGTGGCTTTCGGGCGGCCTGGTGGATTGGGACATTTCCCGGGATGCCCCCTATTTTGGCTTTCCGATTCCCGGGACTGGCCGCAAGAAATTCTTCTATGTCTGGCTGGATGCGCCGGTAGGCTACTTCGGCAGTTTCAGGAATTACTTCAAGCGGACGCAGCGATCTCAAGCGGAAATCGACGAGTTCCTGCGGCCCGGCGGAAATACCGAAATGGTGCATTTCATCGGGAAGGACATTCTCTACTTCCACGCTCTGTTCTGGCCGGCAATGCTGAAATTCTCCGGCTACCGCACCCCAACCCAGATTTATACCCATGGATTCCTTACCGTCAATGGGCAGAAGATGTCCAAATCACGTGGAACTTTCATTACCGCGGAGAGCTATTTGAGGCAGCGCCTCAATCCGGAATGGCTGCGCTACTACTATGCCGCCAAGCTCAACAACACGATGGAAGACATCGACCTTAATTTTGACGACTTCATCGCCCGTGTGAATAGCGATCTGGTCGGGAAATACATCAATATAGCCAGCAGATGCGCCGGCTTCATCACCAGGAAATTTGGAGGAAAGCTCACGCATACCATTTCAGAAGCCAACAGAAAATGGTTCAATCAATTTCTCTTCTGCCAGCTTGGGGAAGGAGACACCTTCCTTGGCCGCCACGTCTCAATTGCACACTTTTATGATCACAGGGAATACGGCAAAGCAATAAAGGAAATCATGCTGGCGGCAGACGTCGCCAATCAATATGTGGACCGGGCGAAACCATGGGAACTGGCAAAAAATAATGGAAAAGATACAGAACTGCATGAAGTATGCAGTGTGGCGTTGAATATGTTCCGCATTCTGACCATTTATTTAAAACCGGTGCTACCAAAACTTGCCACCGAAGCAGAGCAGTTTCTAGGAGTGAGTCCTCTCACTTGGAAGGATGCCAGTTCACAAAATAGACTATTACCTGACGGTCACCGGATTAATGATTATGAACACCTCATGACCCGCATCGATTCCAGACAGATCGAGAAGCTGATCGAGGTCAATAAAGAAAGCTTGCAGCCGTCGCCAACCAGACAACTTGCACAAACCATGGAAAATAATCCTTCTACCCCCTCCCCCACTTCTCAAGATGGAGAGGATGTAAAGGGTGCCGCCGCCATGATCACAATCGATGATTTCGCCAGAATTGATCTCAGGGTGGCAAAAATCATCGATGCCGAGCACGTCGCAGGCGCGGATAAATTGCTGAAACTCACCCTGGATATCGGCGCAGAACAGCGGACCGTTTTTGCCGGCATAAAATCCGCCTATGACCCTGAACAACTCAAGGGCCGCCTGACCGTTATGGTGGCTAATCTTGCACCACGCAAGATGAAATTCGGCATATCGGAGGGAATGGTGCTGGCCGCAGGCGGGGAAAACGGCGGACCGTGTCTGCTTGCTCCGGATGAAGGAGCGCAGCCGGGAATGAAAATAAAATAGGCGGACTGCATTAATCCGAAAATGCATTCTTCAGCAGACCCGATAATGAATCGGGCCGTGATGTCTGTAATCCACTCCAATTGACAAGGATAAACGAACGGCTTGCGGCAAATGCTGCGCGCTCGCCCCAACCCCTATGAAAATCCCGAAAAGAATTGAACCGCTCATTGAGGAAGGCCTCATCGACGAAGTCATCTGTCCGCTCATGAGCGGCAAGGAGGCCATGGTCTATATCGTTCGCTGCGGGCAAGCCATTCGCTGCGCAAAAGTGTACAAGGAAGTCAACCTGCGCAGCTTCCGCAAGAGCGTTGACTACACCGAAGGCCGCAGGACCAGGAACAGCCGCCGCGCCCGCGCCATGGAAAAAGGCACCCGCTATGGACGCCAGGCGCAGGAAGACGCCTGGCAAAGCGTTGAAGTTGATTCCCTGTACCGCCTCGCCGCCGCCGGCGTGCGGGTGCCGCAGCCCTACCACTTTTTTGAGGGCGTGCTGCTGATGGAACTGGTGACCGACGCCAATGGCGATGCCGCCCCCCGGCTCAATGACCTGGTGCTGACAGTGGAACAGTCCCGCGAATACCACCGCACATTGATCAGGCAGGTCGTGCGCATGCTTTGCGCCGGCGTCGTTCACGGCGATTTGTCTGAATACAATGTCCTTGCCGGCGGCGACGGACCGGTCATCAT
>JBOIFK010000133.1:0-5735 GCA_050741585.1 Nitrosospira sp. | reverse complement strand
TTTCGTACCAGATCGAAGGAATTCCTTTTCCCTCAAATCAGAAACGGGGGAGGCGTAACCTGGTCATTGCGGGAGGGGTGGTCCTGGCGTTGTTGTTGCTGATTTATGAAATTTATACTGGTAGCGAAGGCAATAAGGAAAATCAGCAATCGAGCGTGAAGGTTGAAACCAGAACAGAGGCTGAGCAGGTTGCGGCGCCATTGCAACTTGAATTGCCGCCCCCTGTCTCGACCAGTGACGCTGGGCCGACGCCATCCGCTGAAGATGTCGCGATGGCTGAAAAAAAACATGAGGTCCCGCCTCCTGTTCCTCCACTGCCTGCGCGCCAGGCCACGCCGGGGGCTGCCACTGAATCGACGAATGCCATTGCCTCTGAATCCGTGGAGGGGGCAGATGTTCTGCGCCTGGTATTCGAGGGGGAATCATGGGTTGAAGTCAAGGACAGCAGGGGGAGACTGCTTCTTTCCAGGGTTAACCTGCCGGGCACGGAACAAGTGTTATACGGCAAGTCACCGTTTTCTCTCGCGATCGGCAACGCCGCCGAAGTCAAGCTGGCCTACAATAACAAGCCGGTGGATCTGGCACCCCACATCAATGCTTTTGGAGGCACGGCACGTCTGTCTCTCAAATAGTATTCCATATTTTCCATATAATAGATTTTCCCACTCATCATGACTATGTCCCAGAATATTTTTCCTTCACGCCGAGACAGCGTCGGCGTCCGTGTCGGCAACATTACGGTTGGCGGCGGTGCGCCGGTGGTAGTGCAATCCATGACCAATACCGATACGGAAAACGAAATTGCTACCGCGGTACAAGTGGCCCAACTCGCACGCGCCGGATCGGAGCTGGTGCGCATTACCGTCAATACCGCCGCAGCGGCGAAGGCGGTGCCGGCAATCCGCGCGCGCCTCGATGACATGGACTGCCATGTGCCGCTGATAGGTGATTTTCATTTCAACGGTCATAAGCTGGTAACCGAGTATCCCGATTGTGCGAAGGCGCTGGCCAAATACCGTATCAACCCGGGCAATGTGGGGCATGGTAAAAAACGCGACGAGCAATTCTCCATCTTGATCGAGACGGCCTGTAAATATGGCAAACCGGTACGTATCGGCGTTAACTGGGGCAGTCTCGATCCGGAGCTGCTGGCGCGCATCATGGACGAAAACGCCCGCTCCAGCGATCCGAAGGATGCGGCCCTC
Source organism: Nitrosospira sp. (assembly GCA_050741585.1). Lineage (GTDB taxonomy): Bacteria > Pseudomonadota > Gammaproteobacteria > Burkholderiales > Nitrosomonadaceae > Nitrosospira. The sequence continues at coordinate 4,530 of JBOIFK010000133.1, read as the reverse complement.
GTGATGCGTGAAGCGTTGATTACCTCCGCACTGGAAAGTGCCGCAAGGGCGGAAGAGATCGGGTTGGGACGCGACCGGATCATATTGTCCTGCAAGGTAAGCGGCGTGCAGGATTTGATTGCCGTTTATCGTGATCTGGCAGCGCGTTGCGATTACGCCTTGCATCTTGGATTGACCGAAGCGGGCATGGGCTCCAAGGGAATCGTCGCCTCCACTGCTGCATTGTCCGTCCTGCTTCTTGGAGGCATAGGCGATACCATACGCGTATCGCTTACGCCGGAGCCAGGTGGTGACCGTGCTCGTGAAGTCGTGGTGGCCCAGGAAATCCTGCAAACGACAGGTTTGCGTGCCTTTGTGCCGCTGGTAGCGGCGTGTCCTGGTTGCGGGCGTACTACCAGCACCTACTTTCAGGAACTGGCGGAAAGCATTCAGGGCTATGTACGCAGCCAGATGCTGGTGTGGCGCGAGGAATACGATGGCGTGGAAAATATGACATTAGCGGTAATGGGTTGCGTGGTCAACGGCCCCGGAGAAAGCAAGCATGCCAATATCGGCATCAGCCTGCCGGGTTCGGGAGAGAGGCCGGTGGCGCCGGTTTATGTGGACGGGCAGAAATCCGTGACCTTGAAAGGGGATAATATTGCCGGAGAATTCCGCCAGATCGTCGACGAATATGTGCAGATGAAATACCCGAAGAAAACGGTCAATGCCTAGAATTATCCAGGCCGTCCGCGGGATGAACGACATCCTGCCTGATCAGATATACCTTTGGGAATTCTTTGAACAGACGGTGCGTGATTGGATGGCGTCGTATGGTTATCGTAACATCCGCATGCCGATTGTCGAGCAGACCGACTTGTTCGTGCGGTCCATCGGTGCTGTGACCGACATTGTCGAGAAAGAGATGTATTCTTTTTCAGATAGCCTCAACGGCGACAGCCTGACATTACGCCCTGAGGGAACCGCTTCCTGCGCGCGTGCGGTACTGGAACATAATCTGCTCTATGCAGGGCCGCAAAGGCTGTATTATTCCGGGGCAATGTTTCGCCATGAGCGTCCCCAAAAGGGGCGTTACCGGCAATTTCACCAGGTCGGTGTTGAAGCGCTGGGATACGCTGGCCCGGATATCGATGCCGAGCTCATTGTCATGTGTGCGGAATTATGGAAGAAACTGGGTATTTCCGATGTGCGTCTGGAAATTGGGACTCTCGGCAGTACCGAATCGCGTGTTTTGCACCGGGCGCGATTGATCGGGTATCTGGAACGGCACTTGGGTAAGCTCGACGATGATGCCTGCAGACGGCTGCACAGCAATCCATTGAGAATACTCGACAGCAAGAATCCCGAGATGAAGGAAATCATTGACGGTGCTCCACGGTTGCTGGATGACCTGGATGAGGATTCGTTAGCGCATTTCGAGGAATTACAGCGAATCCTGCGTGACGAGGGAATAGACTTCGAGATCAACCCGCGACTGGTGCGAGGGCTGGATTATTACAACCGCACCGTATTCGAGTGGATTACCGGCAGGCTCGGCACCCAGGGCACGGTATGTGCCGGCGGTCGCTATGACGGACTGGTGGAACAGATTGGCGGCAAGGTTGCATCAGCGTGCGGTTTTGCCATGGGGGTGGAGCGATTGCTGGCACTGATGGTCGAATGCGGCAAGAAAATACCGCGTTTCGTGCCGGATGCGTACGTAATACATCAAGGTGAGGCTGCGGATGGATTCGCCTGGAAAGCTGTCAGGCATCTGCGGGACAGAGGCCTCAAGGCAATCCTGCATTGCGGTGGTGGCAATTTCAAGGTTCAAATGAAAAAGGCCGACGCCAGCGGCGCGCGGTTTGCCGTCATTATTGGCGACGACGAAGCCCAGGCCGGCGAGATAAGCATCAAGCCTTTGCGTGAGGCGGCGGAGCAGGTGAGAGTCGGGTTGACGGAAGCGGCGGATCTCCTTAAAAGAACGGGAATCAGTAGCGATACTTCTGACGCACTATATTAGGAAAGTCAATGGCAATTTATGATCTGGAAGAGCAGGAGAAGATAGATGGACTAAAGTCCTGGTGGGAGGCATATGGTACGCTGCTGATTATCGTTGCAGCGACTTTCATTGCGGGCATCGCCGGCGTGCAGGTGTGGAATTACTACCAGAAACAGCAGGTGGAACAGGCGGCGGAATTGTATGCTTCGCTGCGGGAAATCGAAACGGGCGGAGACCCCAAGAAAATTAGTGACGCGGCCAACTTGCTGATGCAAGGTTTTCCCGGAAGCGGTTATGCGTCGCGCGCCGCATTGATCTCGGCGCGCGCGAGTTTCGAGGGAGGTGACGTACAAAACGCCAAGAGCCGGTTGCAATGGACGCTGGACAATACCAAGGAAGATGAGTTGAGGGATCTTGTGCGGTTGCGGCTGGCAGGCATATTGCTGGATGAAAGGAAACACGATGAAGCCTTGAAATTGCTGGAGACCAGTCATGGCGAATCTTTTGACGGTCTTTACGCAGATCTCAAAGGTGATGTTCTTACCGCGGCGGGTAAAGTTGTGGAGGCACGTACTGCTTATCAGGTGGCGCTCGACAAGCTGGGTAAAAAAGGAACTTATTATAATATCGTTCAAATGAAGCTGGACGCCTTGGCAGACACCAAATAATTCGGGTTTGCAATAGAGAAAGCAGAATAAAAACCGCGAGGATGATGCGTAAAGAGAGTACTTCATCCCGACCCGCTCAGCGCCTCCGCTCCAGGGAAACAGCAGCGCCGGGAGCGGCGACGAACCACAATGTAGCTACCTTTTATTGTGAACTGCAATAATGTCCGCAGGCCAACCTGTATTTAAGAAAATTCTGAACAAGTGCCCGATTTTGCCAACGGGGCGCGCCATGGCACCATCTCATGCGGGTTGCACTAAAATCGGGAGCATATTGCGTCGTCCCTCCTGGCATCGTAGACCACGCTACAATCTGCATCGGGTGCCTTGTGATCACGTCGATTTTGCCAGCAATGCGCTCCATCGAGAACCTGTTCAGAAGTTCCCGGAGGTTATTCGGGTTATTCGGCAACATATTCTGCTGCTGGTGTCGTTATTTGCGCTTTCGGGATGCACGAGTTTCGTCGATATGACGCGCGACTTGGCGCGCGACTTGTCAGACATCGACGTGGAGGGTCTCACTGGCGGTCTCTTCGGCGGCCAAGCGGTTGTGCTGACTGAAGAACAGATTGCCCAGTTAGCCACGATCCCGAGTGCGCGCCCACGATGGCTGAAAAGTATAGGAGAGGAAAGTAAAGCGACAGCATTTTTCCCGCTAGTCGAAGATGGTACCGTTTATGCGGCTGACCCCAGTGGATACCTTCTGCGTTTTGATTCCGTGACAGGCAAGGGGGCTGGGAATATCGATACCCGGCGCCAGTTGTCAGGCGGTTTAGGCGCGGGTGAAGGGATGTTATTGGTTGGCACCTTCAAAGGTGAAGTTCTTGCGTATGACGCCAAGGACGGCAAAGTCCTGTGGACGGCTCAGGTATCTACCGAGGTGCTGAGCCCTCCACACGCGGATGGCGGCATAGTAGCGGTTCGCACCGGGGATGGCAGGATTTTCAGTTTGGATGCTGGCACCGGCAAACGCAAGTGGATCTACCAGGGCGCAACCCCATCGCTGACCGTACGAAGTTTTGCAGGGGTATTGATCTCGCAGGGCATGGTGTTTGCCGGGTTTGCAGGTGGAAAACTGGTGGCGATAAACTCGTCAAATGGCAGCATACGTTGGGAAGCGGTCGTATCGCGGCCGCGCGGTGCGACAGAACTGGAGCGGATTACGGATATCACCAGCCTGCCGGTCGCGGATGAGCGGCAGATATGCGCTGTCGCCTATCAGGGGCGCGTCGCCTGCTTTGAAATCGCCAATGGCAATCAGATCTGGGCACGAGACGCATCCAGCAACGCCGGTCTCGCCATGGATGCCAATCACGTTTATGTGAGCGAAGTGGGAGGAACGGTCGTGGCTTACGATAAAAGAGATGGGGCCAGCATCTGGAAACAGGAATTGCTCCAGGGGCTTCGGTTATCCCCGCCGCTGGTTCAGGGCGATCATGTAGTGGTGGGCGATTCTCAGGGCTATGTGAATCTCATCAGAAATGATACCGGCAGTATCGTCGGCCGGGCAGCCACCGATGAAGGTGCCATCATCACCCGTCCCGCAGCTCTGCCCGATGGCTTTGTGGTGCAAACCATAAAAGGCGGGCTTTATGCATTCGGCATGTAACCGCAAAAATTGCGAAAATTCATTTAGCGGGGGAGGATTAACTTTTTCTCCCTCCTGTGCGGAAAGATTATTGTTTCTGCTAAAAGCTTGAAGCCATGAAACCAACCCTTGTACTGGTCGGGCGGCCCAATGTCGGCAAATCGACACTTTTTAACCGCCTGACCCGCAGCCGTGACGCGATTGTGGCGGATATTCCAGGGTTGACGCGAGATCGCCACTACGGTCATGGGAGACTGGGCGATAAACCTTATCTGGTGGTCGATACCGGTGGCTTC
>JBOIFK010000132.1:0-4383 GCA_050741585.1 Nitrosospira sp. | reverse complement strand
ATTCAGTTCTGCTTCCGGCGTACCGGATGCGATAAATAAAGGTATTCTTGCGGACTCTTTGCGAATCAGTTCGGCTGCGCCAGGAACCGTCTCGCTGGCAATGACCGCCTCGACCACCAACTCGGAGAAAAGTCGATCCAGTTGCTGCTCTTCATCCGGCGTCAGCGGAGGTTTTCCCAATAAGTGCTGTTGGAAATAATGAAATTTCTGGTAGCGTGACATACCGCCGTGCAAGCGGTGATATCGTGCCACCTCAGTCATGACGGCTTCACCATGAGCTCGATAGAGATTCGCAAAAGCTTGCGTTTTGATATCTCCCGATTCAACCACTACGCCATCGAAATCGAAAATGATGGCTTGCCAATCCGTTATGGTCATGCTTTGTTGTCGGATGCCGAGGGTGTGGCCTCGTCATCTTCGCTGGAGTGATGCATGGCCTTATGAATATCCCTGAGGCAATCAAGCAGGCCTTGGCCCAGATCGACATGCTCATTGAGGACCAGTTTGCGGCCGATCCGGGGTTGGAACGCATAGGGAGTCACCTCGTAATGATGCACCGCATTGGCCTCGTCAAAGTGCAGGGCTATTTTCCAGGGCATGATTTCCGAAATCATCGTCATGACATCCTTGATACGCAACCGTTCCTGCCCGGTCAGTATCAGATGGCGGTTGGCGAATTCCGGCGCCAGCACCTGTACGCTCATGCGCGCTGCATCCTCCACGTGGATGTACTCGCGGAGTGCCTCACCGCTGCCATGATAGGTTATCGAATGGCGCTCCACCGCTTCGTGCAGCATACGGTATATCCCATTGCGTGCGTCAGCGCGCCTGCCGTACAGAGATCCGTAGCGCAGAATGCTGTATTCCAGACCATAGCGCTCGTGATAGGTTTCGATAAAACGCTCTGCCGCCTGCTTGCTGGCACGGTAAAATGATCCGGACTCCGAGTAGACGTAAATGCTGCTGGCGAAGACGAAACGGCGAGCTTCGGCGAGACGGGCGGCTTCCAGTACGTGCATATTCCCCAAGACATTGATCGTGGCGGTAGCCAGCGGTTTGTCGTGAGCCTCATCTATGTCCGCGATGGCGGCGAAGTTGTAGACTATGCCGGCGCCCTTGGCTGCTTCCGTTACCTGGGCAAGGTCCATGACATCACCAATGATCATTTCCTGATCACGATTTCGGTAGGGAGACGGACAACGATCGAACAAACGCACCCGGTAGCCAGCGGCAGATAATGCATCGGCGACGTGGCTGCCAAGAAAACCGCTCGCGCCATACACAATAGCGATCTCGTTAGGCATTCTTTGTCTGCCCATCTTTCATCACGCCCGCATTTACCAAGCCTCGCAGCAGATTCTCCGCAGCTTCAACTTCCATGCGCTGACGCGACTCCCTGGCAAGGGAGCCAATATGTGAGGTGAGAATCGCTTTATCGCATTTGAGCAGGGGACCGTGATATGGTTCCTGCTCGAAAACATCGAGCGCAGCCGCTCCCAGCTGTCCGGAAACCAAGCCCTCTGCCAAGGCGACTTCGTCGACAAGGCCGCCGCGAGCAGTGTTTATCACAACGGCACCGGGCTTCATTCGTGCGAAAGCTTCCGCATCCAATAGATGATGCGTGTCAGCGTCATATGTCAGATGCAGGCTGATGATATCCGCTTCTGCCAGAAGCTTCTCCAAAGGTACTAATTTTATCCCTTGTGGGGACTGCTCCACATAAGAGTCATGTGCCATAACCTCGGCGTTAAACGCCCGGCATAAATGGGCGACGCGTCGCCCGACCCGTCCAAAGCCCACGATACCTACTACCTGGGCGGCGAGCAACTGGCCTTGCGTTCGTGGCCATTCCCCCGCGCGGAGCAGCCGATCAACCTGGCATATCCTTCTCAATGCGGATAATATCAGGCCCATAGTGAGCTCAGCGACTGCCTGGGCCGGGGCCTCCGGCGTATTGAGGACAGTAATGCCATAGCGCTTTGCTGCTGCAAGATCAACGTTGTCGAGACCGCTTCCGCAGCGCGATACCACTTTCAAGCTCTTGGCGGAGGCGAAAACGCGTTCCGTCAGAGGCTCTATTCCAGCAATCATCCCGACGGCATCTTCACCGAGCAATTCGATGGCTTCGTCTTCGGTGAGTTTGCGCCCGTAGCTGTTGCCGGCAATATGCATGCCTTTTTTCAGTAAATGCTGGACGTGGGCATTATTGTCCATGTCAAACGACGAGGTGGAAATGACAAGTTTACTCATAGCGTTGCTCTTATATTTTGCATATGGCTGCGGCAAAGCGTATCCAGGATACGGATGTCCAAACCGTAGCCAAGGAAATTGAAGCCGGCTTCAATATTTCGCCGCAATTCGTCCGGATCCGGCTCGACTACATGAATGCCCCCGGGTTTGCCCAGCCGGCATCCAGCCTCGCGTACCTGTTCTATAGCAGATTGAACTTCCGGATAATCGAGTTCGCCGGGCCGGCCCATGGAGCCGGATAAATCATAAGGACCGATGATATAAGCGTCAATTCCAGGAACAGAAAGAATGGAATCAATCGCATTGACCGCGTCGATATGCTCAATCATGGCTACGATGACGGCATTATCTTCCAACCAGTGCCGATATTGCTGGAATCGTGCGCCGTAACCTTGAGCGCGGGCCAGGCCGACGCCACGCTGGCCGCGAGGCGGATAATAAACGGCTTGTACCGCAGCCTCTGCGTCCGCGGCGGTTTTGATCATGGGCACCATCACACCCGCTGCGCCGGCATCCATGACTCGCTTGATCTGGTCAGGATGGTTCGATGTCAGTCGCACAATGGCCGGGCACTGTTGCCCATCAAGTACCTGGATCAGCATTTGAACTTCACTCAACTCCAGGACGCTATGTTCTGTATCCAGTACCAGCCAGTCAAACCCGGCGGCGGCCATGATTTCAGCGATCGCCGGATGTCCCAATGTGACCCATGAACCGATGGTCAATGCATTCCGGGCCAGTTTTGATTTTAATTGCATGGGGGTTCCTTGAAAAGCTGCTTGAACGTGGCCGTTACAGGGAGGTAACCGATCAATACGAGGCCAGCAGCGGATCATTTGCCATCAACTTGGCCACACGCTCCAGATCGGCCTGGGTATCCACTGCCTGAGTGTTAAACTTCGTCCTCACCATCTTCACTCGATAACCGTGCTCCAGCAATCGTAACATGTCGACGGACTCCAGTTGTTCCAGCGGAGTGGGTGGCAACCGGGCAAAATCGAGCAACGTTTCCCGGCGGAACGGGATGATGCATACCTGTTTGTAGGCGAGTGCATGCACGAAAAGCAGCTGAGCGGATTGAGCGGGGGCCGGAGCGGTCGGTATCGGCTGCCGCGACATATAAAGGGCATCACCCTGTTGATTCATCACCACTTTAATGGTGTTAATGTCGTAAAAGTCGGCTTTGTTATCGATACCTCGCACCAGGTTAACGCAGCCTAGTCGCGGATCATGCCGAAATGGCTCCACTGCCGCGTCTATCATTTCTGGATGGGTCATCGGTTCGTCGCCTTGTACCATCACAATAAGGTCGGCATCTATCCCGGTGGCAGCCTCCGCAACGCGATCACTGGCTCGTTCATGCGTATCGGCAGTCATGATCACGAGAGCGCCAAAATCCTGCGCCGCCTGGCGGATCTCCTCGTCACAAGTGGCAATGTAAGTGGCATCAAGCGCATTACTCAGGGCAACGCGCTTATAGACGTGTTCCAGCATGGTTCGGCCCAACAGCTTTGAAAGGGGTTTACCGGGAAAGCGTGATGAACCCATCCGTGCCGGTATGACAGCAATTGTTTTCATTGATTATTCACGTTCATTGGAGAGCTTGTTGTCATGAGATTCTTCTCCATTTGACCAACCATTTTTGGCGCTGCAGGTCAGGTGACAACGGAGCTTGTCACCCCGATCGCTATCCTACCATCCGAGGGAGCATTCTGCGAGAACTTGAAGCCGCTTTGCATCGTGGCCAACCTCTGGGTAAGTCCTCGTGAGGCGCGGAGTTCATTCTCCCACGTCTCATCTGACACCAATTCAGTCATTTTACGTCCCCGATCTGGTTCATCAATTTGCGTTTGGTATGTAACGGTACTTCTGCCACTTCTGGTGCGCTACACTGGTAAACGAATATCCGCGAGTGTACAATTACGCGCTTTTCGCCACTCGAAATGTATCCAATATTCAATGTGATGAATATATTACCTGTCCCTGACACGCGGGGGATGAACAGGGGATGAAAGCCCTTTTTTTTCTCCGTCATTATAACGACATCGATCACATTACCCCGGTCATCTACAAGTGGGTGGATTCGGGCCATACCTGCGACGTGGTCCTGATCGGCAACTCGCGGTTTCGCAA
>JBOIFK010000131.1:0-2301 GCA_050741585.1 Nitrosospira sp. | reverse complement strand
CATGCATAGTGTTGTAATGGAAGGCAGCCTGGTCGCTATCGTTACCCCCATGCACGAAGAAGGTGGGCTGGACCTGGAGCGTTTTCGCACGCTGATCGATTTTCATGTGGGGGAGGGAACGGACGGCATTGTCGTGGTCGGTACGACCGGCGAATCCCCGACAGTGGATTTCGACGAACATCACCTGCTGATCAGCGCCGCGGTGGAGCGCGCTGCGGGGCGTGTGCCGGTGATCGCCGGTACCGGCGCAAATTCCACGCGGGAAGCCATTGATCTGTCAGTGTATGCAAAGGATGCGGGTGCGGATGCGAGCCTGTCGGTGGTTCCTTATTACAACAAGCCGACCCAGGAAGGTTTGTATCAGCATTTCCGGGCGGTGGCGGAAGCGGTGGATATTCCGCAAATTTTGTACAATGTCCCAGGCAGGACGGTTGCGGACATGGCCACTGAGACGGTGCTGCGTCTTGCACAGATCCCCAACATTGTTGGCATCAAGGATGCAACCGCTGACATGGGGCGAGGCTTTGACCTGCTGTGCCGGGCTCCGCGAGATTTCCTGATTTATAGTGGGGATGATGCGAGTGCCCTGGCCATGTTGTTGCTGGGCAGTCACGGCGTGATTTCGGTGACCGCCAACGTTGCGCCAAGGCTGATGCATGAAATGTGCATCGCTGCTTCCGCCGGAGACCTTGCCGCAGCTCGTGCGGTCAACAGCAAACTGCAGAGGTTGCACCTCGATTTATTCGTCGAGGCCAGTCCTATTCCGGTAAAGTGGGCGGTAGCGCAGATGGGACTGATAAGCCCCGGCTTACGCCTTCCCTTGACGCCATTATCGGATCGATATCATGAAATTGTCAGAGAAGCGATGCGTCAGGCCGGGATAGCCGTATAGATGAGCGTCCGGTATTCACGATCCAGAGGAGTTGAGTGTTACACATAAGATGGCAAGTGGCGGCGATCGCGCTGTGCCTGGCAGTGGGTATGGCGGGCTGCCACCTGCTGCCGGAGGCCAAGAAAATTAACTACAAGTCGGCGGGTAAGCTTCCGCCGCTGGAGATCCCGCCTGATTTGACCGCGCCGGGGACGGATGAACGCTATGTTGTTCCTGATATCAATCCGTCTGGAAGCGCGACCTTCTCCACGTACAACAGGGAACGCAATAAGCAGCCTGGGGGCGGCAATATTCTACCCACATCGGATGAGCCTGGCGTGCGCCTGGAACGCGCCGGGACCCAACGATGGCTGGTGGTGGTGGGCGAGCCGGAAGAAATATGGCCGGTCGTGAAAGAATTCTGGCAGGAGCTGGGTTTTATCATCAAGATCGAGACGCCGGCGGCCGGTGTGATGGAAACCGACTGGGCGGAAAACCGTGCCAAGATTCCGGATGATTTAATTCGCAGTGCGCTTTCCAAGGTTCTGGATACCTTGTATTCGACCGCCGAACGGGACAAGTTTCGTACCCGTCTGGAGCGGGGGGAGGGCGGGACCACCGAAATTTACATCAGTCATCGTGGCATGGACGAGGTTCTTGAGGGCAATATTCGCACCGTATGGCAGCCCCGTCGGCCCGACCCGGAACTGGAAGCCGAGATGCTTGCCCGTTTGATGATGCGTTTTGGCGTAGAGGAAGAGCGTGCCCGGACGGTATTGGCGAGTTCGGGAAACATTCAGGAACGTGCGCATATCAACCAGAAAGGTGGGATTCTTACCGTGAACGAACCGTTCGATCGTTCATGGCGCCGTGTCGGGTTGGCGCTTGACCGTATTGGTTTTACCGTCGAGGATCGTGATCGTTCCCAAGGAATTTACTTCGTGCGCTATATCGATCCCGATGCGATGAATCGCACGGAGGTCAGCGGCTTTCTTTCAAAGCTTCTTTTCTGGCGAGACGCCGCAAGCGACAAGCCGGATCAATACCGGATCCAGATTGCCGAAGCGGGAGAAGCCAGCGAAGTCAAGGTTCTCAACGAGGCTGGCGAGCCAGATCGATCCGATACTCCGATCCGGATATTGAGCCTGCTATATGAGCAGTTGAAGTGATCTCTTACTACGTTCCGATAACGATGCGCGACCACAATTATGGCGGCCGTATTCCCGGCGCCGTCCTTGTCCTCGGAAGATATTGCTCCGCTCTGCGCTGCAAAGCATTTATCTCCACCATCCGTTACGATTTAGGATGAAAGCCCTTTTTTTTCTCCGTCATTATAACGACATCGATCACATTACCCCGGTCATCTACAAGTGGGTGGATTCGGGCCATACCTGCGACGTGGTCCTGATCGGCAACTCGCGGTTTCGCAA
>JBOIFK010000130.1:0-7133 GCA_050741585.1 Nitrosospira sp. | reverse complement strand
CGCTGCGATGGCGGTATTGAAGGTGTGCCGCCTGCCCAGATCGTCACCGACCTTGGCGATCGTCTGATGCAGTTGAAAACGCAGTGCCTTGAGCTCGGGATCAAGATCTTCGCCTTGCGCGGGATGGGATGCTATTACGCCTTGCTGCAAATGCTCGTACACTTGTTTCCACAATCGCTTCAGAAAACGGAAGGCGCCATCCATGCCGGGATCCGCCCATTCAAGAGTCTGCTCCGGCGGGCTGGCAAACATCATGAACAGGCGCGCGGTATCAGCTCCATATTGTTCCACCAGTTTTTGCGGATCGACGCCATTATTCCTGGATTTGGACATGGTGCCGATGCCACCCGATTCAACCGGCAAGCCATCCGCATGCAGCGACGCGCCGATGCGTCTGCCTTGCTCGTCGGTTTGAATATCGACATCCGCCGGATTGAAATAGATGAGGCGTCCGGCTTCGGTTTTGCGGAACATAACCTCGTTCAATACCATACCTTGGGTCAGCAGATTGGCAAACGGTTCATTGAACTTTACCAACCCAAGGTCGCGCATGACCTTGCTCCAGAAGCGAGAATAGAGCAGATGCAGAATGGCGTGTTCGATGCCGCCGATATATTGATCGACTGGCAGCCAGTAATCCACGTTTGCATCGATCATGGCATCCCTCTCCCCGGCGCAGGCATAGCGGATGTAATACCAGGAGGAATCCACGAATGTGTCCATGGTATCTGTTTCCCGCCGTGCTGCCTTGCCGCAATCAGGGCATGAACATTCGTAAAACGACGGCGTTTTTGCCAGCGGATTGCCCGCGCCATCCGGCACAAGATCTTCCGGAAGCACCACGGGGAGCTGATCATCCGGCACCGGTACCACGCCGCATGCGTCGCAATAAATCAGGGGAATGGGGCAGCCCCAGTAACGTTGGCGTGAAATGCCCCAATCGCGCAGGCGATAGTGCACCCGTTTTTCGCCCAGTCCCTTCTGTTTCAATGCTGCCGCAATGGCGTCCACCGCGGCCTGAAATTCAAAGCCGGAGAATTCGCCTGAATCAAAGGTGACACCATGCTCCACATAAGCCTGCGCCAAAGGCATTCTCAGATCAACGTCGCCCGGTTTGATCACGGGCCTAATCGGCAGCGAATATTTTGTTGCAAACTCAAAATCGCGTTCGTCATGGGCGGGCACAGCCATGACCGCACCTTCGCCGTAACCCATCAGCACATAATTCGCGATCCATACCGGCAGCTTTGCCTCAGTTAAAGGATGGACGACAAATAGCCCCGTATTCATGCCTTTCTTCTCCTGCGTGGCAAGTTCAGCTTCCATAGTGGCGCCGTGCTTGCACTCTTCAATGAATTCAGCAAGTTTTGGATTACTTTTTGCCGCCTGTAGCGCCACCGGATGTTCAGCCGCCACGGCAACGTAGGTGACGCCCAGCAGCGTGTCGGCGCGGGTGGTAAAGACTTTCAGTGCCTGGGGCATGCCGGAGCCGACATCAGCGGGAAAAACAACGTCAACCCCAAAACGCTTGCCGATCCAGTTGACCTGCATGGTCTTTACCCGGTCCGGCCAGCCTGGCAGGCTATTCAATGCTTCCAGCAGTTCGTCAGCATAGGCGGTGATCCTAAAATAATACATCGGGATTTCGCGCTTTTCCACCAGCGCTCCCGTGCGCCAACCGCGCCCGTCGATGACCTGCTCATTGGCAAGCACTGTCTGATCGACCGGATCCCAATTGACGATACCCGTTGTTCGATAAGCGAGTCCCTTTTCCAACAGGCGCAGAAACAACCACTGATTCCAGCGATAGTAGTCCGGTGTGCAGGTCGCAAGTTCGCGGCCCCAGTCGATGGCCAATCCCAGGCTCTGCAATTGCTTACGCATGTAGGCGATATTGTCATAAGTCCACTTCGCGGGGGGTACATTGTTTTGTATCGCCGCGTTCTCCGCAGGCAGGCCAAAAGCATCCCATCCCATCGGCTGTAATACGTTGTAACCTTGCATACGACGGTAACGCGATAGCACATCGCCAATCGTATAGTTACGCACATGCCCCATATGCAGCTTCCCGGAAGGGTACGGAAACATCGACAGGCAATAATATTTTGGCTTGCCGGGTATCTCGACAGCTTTGAAGGCAGCGTTTGCCTTCCAATGCCGCTGTGCTTCCCTTTCGATTTGCTGAGGATTATATTTTTCCTGCATAAAATCCGGCTTCGCTGTCCATAAAAGCTAGAGTATACCGCAGGGAACGGGCATTCTTGCGGAGCCGGAGATTGAAAATTGAAATGCTTATTTACTGCAGTTGGGGGAAGCTGTTTCAGTGAATACAATCGTCAACGTAAAATGCCCCAGCGCCGGGTTGAGAATGACGGCATCTTCGCTCGCTCACCGGACGGCGATAAATTTCTATGCTGGAGCGCACCTTCCGATCAATCATACTGTCGCTGCACCTGCTGCCATGCAGCCGGGCAGACATATCCCTTCCGTCTGATGCATAGGTGACAGAATCGAGCATGCTGGAACGGAATCAATATAAGAGCGAGTAAATAAACCGCACGTTCGCGGATCAACTCTATTTACCTGTGGGAGGATCCTGTATCAGCATTGAAAATCTCTCCCAGCTTGGATGAGCCACTGCACGATTAAGGAACGCAGCCAAGCCATCGAAAAATCTTGGACGGCTACAGGTTCAAGCCTTTGCTCAAACTCAATATTTCCGCTACTCCAGGCTCGAATGTCTCCTGGTCAAAGGCCTTGTCGCCATCGGCGAGAGGTTCATTTCCAACCTTGAGTCCGCGAAAGTCATAGAGTGCGGGATCGGCCAAGTGTGAAGGCTGCACGTTCTGCAATGCCGTAAACATCGTCTCCAATCTGCCAGGAAATTTCTTATCCCAATGTTGCATCATTTCCTTTACCGCCTGCCGCTGGAGATTTTTTTGAGAACCGCACAGATTACAGGGGATGATTGGGAAATCCTCAATTTCGGCATAGGCTGCCAAGTCTTTCTCCTTACAATAGGCGAGCGGACGGATGACGATGTGCCGGCCATCGTCGCTCACCAGCTTGGGCGGCATGGTCTTCAGTTTGCCGCCGTAAAACAGATTAAGAAACAGCGTCTCGAGAATATCGTCGCGGTGATGCCCCAGCGCAATTTTGGTCGCGCCCAGCTCACCGGCAACACGGTATAAAACCCCCCGGCGCAAGCGCGAACATAGACTGCATGTTGTTTTGCCCTCGGCAATGACACGCTTTACCACGCTATAGGTGTCCTGTTCGACAATACGAAAAGGCATGTCAATACTGGCAAGGTACCCAGGTAATACATGCTCGGGAAAACCGGGCTGTTTCTGGTCGAGATTCACCGCAATCAACTCAAACGGTAGTGGCGCGTGAGCCTGCAAACTGCGCAGGATATCCAGTAACGCGTAGCTATCCTTGCCACCCGAGAGGCACACCATTACCCGGTCTCCCGCCTCGATCATATTGAAATCGGCAATAGCCGCGCCGACAAGGCGCCTTAGCCGCTTGTGCAGTTTCTTGACGTTATATTGTTCTTTTCTCGACACGATTTCCATTACCACCTCGCTGCTGAAATACGGATAGCGGAAGACCCACGACAACCAGCTTACATCAGAACCATTTTCCCAGATCGGAAGTGATTTGCACAGTGCAAACCCCATCCGACTACAGGCCTGGATCATGAGAAATGGCACAGCCAATTCATTGTTATTAGGGTAAGAAAAGAAGCAGTGACCGCATGATAGGGTCCCCCCAAGGAGCAATCCATCCAAACCATATGCAGAAAACAGATAAGTTAATGAAATGATATTATTTTCAATTATAACCAATGGCCTGTAACCTTCTTCTTCGTCGGAACTGCTCATATTTTGGGAAATAAATGGCCACCATCACCGGCATCGGCTTGGAAGAAAAAATTCCGGATATTGACGGCAAACGGATACCCGTGGATATCAAGCAGCAAATCCTGCGGGCGATTGCCCATATCGAGTACGGCTCGGTGGAGGTGGTAATCCATGACGGGAAAGTTGTACAGATTGAATGCCGGAAGAAAATCCGGGTCGATCGCAATGCGTGTAGCCGAAGGAGTGTCGTACCGTGAAACGGAACTATCCTGACGAAACCAGGATCTGGGAATGCCAGAATATACCCACCATACCAATTGGAGGTAAAACAAAACAAGATCATATCGACACCTGACCACATACAACGGAGGGGCGATTCAGGAGAGAGGAATGAAATTTTATTGGCGAATCGCACTTGTCTCTGCAATTGGGGCATTGCCGCTCAGTTCAGTTCATGCGGACACAAACGGACCGGGATCGGAGAAGCTCCAGATAACCCCACAGGACGGCAAACCAGCTCAAGCTGGGGCATCCGGCTCAGATAAATGGTTGATCAAGTCATCGGAGGGTTATAAATGGGATATCAAGCCGCACGAGGATAATTTCAAATGGGCAATTCCATCATCGGAAAAATCCGCAGCGCAGGTGCCCGCTAAATCGGAAGCAAGCAAGAAATCCACAAGCTATTTTAAGCCCTCAAGCAGCTACTCTACACAACCGGAGTCCGATCCACCCAGATACGTAAGGAATCTGAGTAAGACCGGCATTGAGGCCTTCAAGGATATCACCTGGCTGGAGGTGGGCCTGGACCACCGTACGCGGTACGAATTTCGCAGTAATGATATACGGCGCACCGATCTCACGCTGGACCAGCCCTTTCTGCTGCGCTCGCGTGCATATGTTGGAATTAGAGAAATTCTGGATCCGTTCCGCGGCGCTGTTGAATTTCAGGATTCACGGCGCTACAACGGCAAGTTTCCGCACGACGATCGCGATTTCAACGACTACGATCTTATTCAGGGTTACGGCGAATTGTATTTTAAAGGCGCGCTAGGCGCGGATGACCGCAAACAGCAACGACCACTCAGGCTTCGCGTGGGCCGCATGGCCTATGAAGCGTTGGACCGGCGCCTGATCGGACGCAATGAATGGCGCAACACGACCAATACTTTCGAAGGCTTTCGCATCAACCTGGGTCAGGAGGTGAACGACTGGGAAGTCGATTTATGGGCCTATCAGCCCGTGAAGCGTGTACTGGCTGCTTTTGATCAGCGCATCGAGGATCAATGGTTTTACGGCATTATTGGTCACTGGCGCAAATGGTCCGACTTTATTACGCTACAACCTTATTACATGGGCCTCACGCAAGACGGCAGCAAAACGCCAGGACAAATCGACCGTGAAATCCATGCGCCAGCCCTGCGTGGCTATGGAAAAATCGGCAATACCAGTCTCGATTATGATTTCAACCTGATCTATCAGTTCGGCAGGAACGGCGCCGAGCGGCATGACGCGCACGGTTATACGCTTGAAACGGGGTATACCTTTAAACACAGCTGGAAACCGCGTATCAGCGCCTTTTATGGTTACGCAAGCGGCGATCGTGATCCCAATGACAACGTCAACAATCGCTTTGAGCGTTTCTTTGGTTTTGCACGGCCCTGGTCGGCAGATGATTACATTGTTTTTGAAAATATCAAGGCGCCTAAAATCAAGCTTGAGTTTCAGCCAGCCAAGGATTTACGCATAGACGGCGGTTACAGCTGGTTCTGGCTTGCAAGCGACACGGATCGCTTTAACAATCTCCTTGATGGCAACAACAGCGCAATCCGTAATCCCGGTTTCAACCGTGATTCCACCGGGCAAAGTGGCGACGCTATCGGGCACGCTTTTGATGTCCGCGCACGGTATAAGCTAACGGGCCATGTCGACACCACCGTAGGTTATTCCCATTTTGTAAGTGGCGAGTTCACCCGTAACAGGCAAATCGCCGCGCTGGGAAATAGTCCGGACAGTTCGGATTTTTTCTATGTTGAAGTTGTAATCAGTGCTTTTAAATAGCTCCTACATATCATTGACACTTATTCCAGGGAAAATTATGAAAATCAGAATATGGTTGGCAACTGGCCTGCTGGCTGCCAGCTTTTTTACAGGCGGTAGCGCGTTGGCCGATAAGACGATATTGAATGTTTCCTACGATCCAACGCGTGAGCTTTACCAGGAATTCAACGCGGCATTTGCAAAGCAGTGGGAGGCAAAGACCGGTGATAAAGTAACCATCACGCAATCTCATGGAGGTTCCGGAAAACAAGCGAGATCCGTCATCGATGGCCTTGAGGCCGATGTGGTGACGCTGGCCTTGGCCAATGACATCAACGCAATTTCGGAAAAAGCCAAACTGCTTCCGGAAGAATGGCAAAAGCGACTACCGCTCAACAGCACGCCTTATACATCAACCATTGTTTTCCTGGTACGCAAGGGAAACCCCAAGGGCATTAAAGACTGGAATGATCTAGCCAGGCCCGGTGTCGCTGTGATTACACCCAACCCGAAAACGTCGGGTGGTGCGCGATGGAATTATCTTGCCGCCTGGGAATTTGGAAAACGGCATTTTGGCGAGGCCAGAGCAAAAGAATTCGTCGCCGATATCTATAAAAATGTTCCGGTGCTCGATTCGGGTGCACGTGGCTCGACGACGACTTTCGTGGAGCGTGGGGTCGGCGATGTATTCATTTCCTGGGAAAACGAGGCTTTTCTGGCCATCAAGGAACTTGGCGCCGGCAAATTCGAGGTGGTCGCGCCGTCACTTAGCATACTCGCAGAGCCATCGGTCGCGGTAGTGGATAAGGTGGTGGATAAGAAAGGCACGCGCGCGGTTGCTGAAGCCTATCTGCAGTATCTTTATTCAGATGAAGGCCAGGAAATCGCCGCAAAGAATTTCTACCGCCCCACCAACGCCAAGATTGCTGCAAAATATGCCAGCCAGTTTCCCGCTATCAAGCTATTCAAAATCGATGATGCGTTTGGTGGCTGGAAGAATGCACACAAGCTTCATTTTTCCGATGGCGGTACGTTTGATCAGATTTATCAAAATTAGAATGCCTCGGCGCGGCGTCTAAACATAGCTCAGGAGATGATATGACTGCATTGATCGTAGGCGGGGACTATATACAAACACTGAAGCGGGAGCTCCTTGCGCACGGCCTCACTAATGTCGAACACTGGGATGGCCGACAGTCGAGATTTGCCAAGCGCATGATTCCTAAC
>JBOIFK010000129.1:0-6137 GCA_050741585.1 Nitrosospira sp. | reverse complement strand
ATATCCGCCAGGCCCAGAATGGTGAGACCATCCGGTTTCTCGAGATCCGAGCCAATCTTCGATAGCAGTTTGTTGGGTGCTATCCCAATGGAGCAGGAAAGGCCAGTAGCTTCACGTACCGCCTGTTTGATGTGCCGGGCAAGCATCAGCGTCTCGCCGGGCAGCTCACTCAGATCGATGTAGATCTCGTCAATGCCATGGTCTTCGATCTGCGAGGCAATGCCGGCCACGGCAGTTTTGAACAGGCGTGAATAATGGCGATAAGCCGGGAAGTCAGCAGGCAGCAGAATGGCAGCCGCCGCCAGTTGTGCCGCTTTCATGAGACTCATGCCGGAGGAAATACCGAAAATGCGTGCTTCGTAAGTAGCCGTCGTAACGACACCTCGCCCGGCGTAGCCCCGCAATCGCGCGAAAGACCGGCTACCGTCTCCGAGGAGTGCGGGTTGCCGGTCGCTGCGCCCGCCGATCACGACGGGTAACCCGCGCAATTCCGGATAGCGCAACAATTCGACCGACGCATAGAAAGCATCCATATCAAGATGAGCAATGCGCCGGCACATCGATCTACCTGATCAAAGCAGATGCAACGATCTTTGAGCGGTTCATCAAACCCTCCGTAATGTCATGAGCGGCGGGGTTGAGAGCGCGGAGCGCGTCCCCATCAAACCTGCCGCGGTAACGCCAATCACGCCTGCGAGCAAGCCGGTCAGCCATATCCACGGGTTGAAAGTGTAAGCCAGGTTCAACGTATGCTCACCAATGACATAGCCCAGCGCGCTGGCTCCCGCCGCGGCAAAGAGCCCGGCCAGTCCGCCAAGTATGGCAAATTCCGCCGCCCAGGCGCGTGCCAGTTGCCCGCGGTTTGCCCCCAATGTACGGAATATGGCCGCCTCGTGAATACGCTCGTCCTGGGTAGAAGTGATTGCGGCATACAATACCGCCACTCCCGCCAGCAACGTGAACAGGAAAACAAACTCGACTGCCTTGGTCACCTGCTCGATCATCTTATGGACTTGACTGATAATGGTCGCCACATCTATCACGAGCAGATTGGGAAAAGCCTTGATCAGTTGATTCGCCACCTCCATCCGTTCCGGCGGCAGGTGAAAACTGGTAATGTAGGTCGCCGGATAGCTTTCCAGAATGCCCGGCGGCATGATTATGAAAAAGTTAACGCGAAAGGAATCCCAGTCCACTTTTCTCAGGCTGGTGACCTTGGCGGAAAATGTGCTGCCCGCCACATCGTAAGTCAGCACATCGCCCACACCGATTCCCATCGTTTTAGCGATGCCCTCCTCCACTGACATCACCGCTTTTCCGGCGTCTTCGCTTCTCCACCAGTGGCCTTTGATGATCTGGTTGTCACTCTGCATTTCATCTGCCCACGACAAATTGAATTCGCGCTCAACCAGCCGTCTTGCACGGATATCGGCATAGTCCCCCGCTGCGATGACGTTGCCGTTAATGGCGGTCAGGCGCCCGCGAACCATTGGAAAAATTGGCGGCCGCGTGAGATGGTGCTGCTTAAAAAATGCCGCCAGCGGTTCCAGCTGGTCTTTCTGGATATTGACCAGGAAATGGTCGGGTGCATCCGGCGGCAGGCTGGTACGCCAGTTCTGCAACAAATCGTCCCGAATCAATGTCAGCGCCAGCATGGCCATCAGCCCCAACCCCAGCGCCACCGCCTGTACCACGCTGGCGGTGGCGCGCCGCCGGATGCTTGCCAATCCATAGCGCCAGGCACCTCCGGTCTGACTGCGCATGTGTGCGAGGGCCTTTACCAGCAGGAATCCAAGCAAGCCGAAAATCGCTATCGCTGCGGCGAATCCACCCATGACAGAAGCACCCAGGCGCACATCCCCAGCCTTCCACAGGAATAATACTGACAATGCCGCCAGTCCCAGGGCATAGCCGAGCAGGCTATCGGGATTCGGCAGGCCAATATCACGCCGCAATACTCGCAATGCGGGCACGCTTCGCAAATTGAGCAGGGGTGGCAGGGCAAAGCCGAGCAACAACACCAGGCCGGTCAGCAACCCATGTACGGCAGGCCACACGCTGGGCTGCGGCAATTCTGCACTCACCAATCCGGAGAGCCAGAAAGCCAGGGCTTCCTGTGCGACAAAACCGAGCAAACATCCGATCCCGCTGGCAATCAGTCCCAGCGCAGCGAAATGACACAGGTAGAGACGCAGCATCTCCCCCTGGCTTGCACCAAGACAACGCATTACCGCACAGCCATCGAGATGGCGCTGCGTAAAACGGCGCACGGCAAGCACTGCCGCCGCTGCTGCCAGCACTACGCTTGCCAGGGCGGCCAGACTGAGAAATTTTTCCGCGCGCTCCAGTGCCGCTTTGATTTCGGGGCGGGCATCGCGGATGCCTTCGATTCTTTCTCCCAGCGTCAAATGCGACTGGGCCCACTTGCGGAACCTCTCCACCTCGCCGGAATCCCCCGAAACCAGCAGCCGGTAGCCGATCCGGCTACCTTGCTGCACCAGCCCTGTTGCGGGCAAGTCAGCCGCGTTGATCAGCACGCGTGGACGCAGGTTGATGAATCCAATTGAATAATCCGGCTCCTGCGTTATCAGTGCGCTGACGGTAAAATGCCCCGTCCCCAGTTCAATCACGTCGCCTCGTTTGAGGTCAAGGCGAATCATGAGCTTTTCATCCACCCACGCGGAGCCAGGTGGGGGAATTGCATTGGCGATATGGGTAGGCCGGGACGATGAGACATTGCCGAAATCCTCGCTGATACGCAATTCGCCCCGAAGGGGATAACCGGCAGTCACCGCCTTGATTTCCGTCAACAAGCTGTTCTCCCCTTTCGCCGCCATGCTGGGAAATTTAATCGCGGTGGAAACGGTCAATCCAAGTCGTTTCGCCTCATCCGTATAATGTGGCGGCAACGAATGATCGGCAAAAATTATCAAGTCTGCGCCAAGCAACTGGTTACCCTGGCGGGAAAGCGCCAACTGTACCCGGTCGGCAAAGAATCCCACTGTGGTCATTCCACCCACCGCAATCACCAGCGCAAACGCCAGCACTCGCAACTCGCCCGCGCGCCAGTCGCGGCGAAGCATTCGGAAGGAAAGCTTGATGAGATTCATAAAGACTCCTGCACAAATATGAATTTGGTGAGACGGAAAATTCAAAACTTATTGCCGCATTTGGAACCCAGATTTCAGCGGTCTCCAGATCCCTATTTTACCGATGAAAATTGTAAATTTGCCATCATCTGATCGTACGCCTCCTGAATTCAAAAAGTTGAGGTTTATGAGATATTTTGGAATGACACCATAGCCACCCATAGAAGCATTTCCATGGGAATTTATCAATGTGTCATGCATCTGCCCTAACAGGCATGGATTAATTGCAACCCCATTCTTGTAACGATATCAAATCGTCCGGCAATCGAAATCAATCCGCATAGCGACCATTAAAGGTGCGGCAATATGACGCATGTGACAAATTGACACATGCGGCAATATGCCACATTCCTAATTTCATCAATTTGTTTTACATTCCCAATCAGCAAGCATAGAGCATTTGTAATAAATGCTCTCCGGGCTTTTATCCTGCTGTTTTCCAGCAAAAATAGCGTTTTTACATGGCTCATGAAAACACGTCCATGAACTATTCCACGGAATATTTTATGTAGGATGGATAAGTATGGCATAAACCGTCAAAACCACTGAAAACCGCATAGATGCATGCAGAAAAACAGGAAGAATATTAATCATGCAGGCAGGCACACGTGATTCAGAAAACGGTATATGACACGGGCACGAATTGGCTTTATCCCGCTATTACAAGCAATTCAAACAAAAACAAGAAAAATGAGAATAAGAAAAATTGTACTGACTGCGACGCACGCGGCCTTGATCATGATCTTCTCAGAGTTTGCAATGGCACAGAATACAGCAGCGTCCCCGAGTACTACACTATCCCCGGTTGTTGTGACGGCCAATCCAATCATCGATCGCGTCCGCATCGACCCATTTTCCAGCACATCCGCAGTGGTCACCGAAAGCCAGTTGCGCGATCAGAATGCAGTCGACCTGGCCGCGGCGCTACGCCGCACTCCTGGCGTGCAAATATCACGCTATAACCCGGTCGGTGGCTTTGGCGGCGATCAGGGTGGGGCTGTCTATATTCGTGGAATGGGCGCAAGCCGTCCGGGCAGTGAAATCAAGACTTACATTGATGGTGTCCCTTTTTACATGGGGGTATGGAATCATCCATTGCTCGACCTGTTGCCGGTCAATGGCATGCAGGCCATTACGGTCTACAAGAGCCCCCAGCCGCAAATCAACGGAAACAACTTCGCCTCGATCAACCTGGAAACCAAACGCGCAACCGAAGATGGTGTGCAGGCCAACGGAAGACTATCCGGAGGCTACTTCAGCACTTTTATCGAGCAAGTCGACCTGGTCGGCCGCCGGGGCAACGTGGATTTCATGCTGGCACAGGGCCACGCCCAGTCGAATGGCCACCGGCCCAACGCGAGCGGCGAACTGAATAATGTCATGGGCCGCATTGGCGTGCGGCTGAATGCCAATTGGTCGGTTGGCACAAGCTTCCTTTATGTCGACAACCAGGCGCGTGACCCGGGGGACAATCGTCTGCCGGCGCCTGCTGTCGCGCCGCAATACAATACCCAGGCGGGAATGGTTTCTGTTTTTGTATCGCATCGTCATGGTGCCTGGCGTGGCGATTTTCGTGTATACCATAATAGGGGCCAGGGCAATTGGCTGCATCAACCCGGACTGGAGGGGGACCAGTTCAACAGTTTCCAGATGACTGGGGTCCGCTGGAAGGAAGAATTCTCTTTATGGAAGGGCGGGACCATCGTTGCCGGACTGGACAGCAACTG
The DNA here is from genome assembly GCA_050741585.1 of Nitrosospira sp. Classification (GTDB taxonomy): domain Bacteria; phylum Pseudomonadota; class Gammaproteobacteria; order Burkholderiales; family Nitrosomonadaceae; genus Nitrosospira. The sequence goes on along the minus strand of JBOIFK010000129.1, from coordinate 1,261 downwards.
GGTCTCGGGTGACGTGCGATTTAACCGGGTGGCGCCAGCCCCTCAAGGGAGCTTTAATACGCCGACTTTTCGCGTCACGTCTCCATACGCCGCATTGAGCCAGAAGATCGAGCTCAATCAAAACTGGTCACTCGTGCCGGCAATCGGCATGCGTGTTTATGACCATAGCATGTTCCGGACCAGGGCCTCGCCACACGCCGGTCTGTCCCTGGTCTCCGAGAAAGTGACGATATTCGGCAATGTGTCGCGCGGCATCAACTACCCGGGCCTGGAAGCGCCCGTTCTGTCATCCCTGATTCCTCCGCTGGGGCAAACATGGAAACAGCTGGCCGCGGAAGAACTCAATCACGTCGAAGTCGGGATGAAGCTGACCCCTACCGATGCAACACAAATCGATATCAGTGTGTTTGTCGACCAAGTGAAAAACCGCTACATCTTTGGCTTCCCGCCGAATGTTCCGCCACCTCCCCAGTTTTTGAATCTCGGTACCTATGTGATGCACGGCGCCGAAATTGCAATCAGACAAAACATTACGCGTCACTGGACGGTGTTTGGCGGCCTGACCTTGCTTGATCCCAGTATCGACAATTTACCGTATACGCCGGAAAGAGCCGTCACGGCAGGGATTAATGGGCAGATGGGACCACTTCGCCTGACGGTCGATGCCCAATATCAGTCAAGCGTATTGGCACTCAGCCGCCCGCGCGGAGCGGGAGACGCCAGCACCGAGAGAGTTGATCCATTTGCAATCATGAATGCACGTTTATCTTATCAACTGCCGATGCTTGGCAAAAGAGGCGAGATTTTCGTGGCCATGGAGAACCTGCTGGATAGCAATTATGCCTATCGACCTGGTTATCCCATGCCAGGACGCTGGGGTCAGCTCGGCCTATCTGCGAGCTTCTGAATACGAAATTCCGTCAGGTAGGTCAATAAAGCCAATAGCATTCGATTTCCGCTTCATCTCGGACAGAGCAGTAAGAGAAAGCAAAGCTTATTCAATTCATTTCGTTAGCAACGGATTTCCATTGAAACTGCTATAAGTATAAGAATTTTACGATCAAAACTTGGAGGTTTTAATGCAGCTATTACCGTTAGTCCATCCTTCCGAAGATCTGAGCAAAGATGAAATTTCACGATACAGCCGTCATCTGTTGATTCCTGACGTGGGTTTGGAAGGACAAAAGCGTCTCAAGAACAGTAGAGTCCTGGTAATCGGCGCCGGGGGCCTGGGATCTCCGGTACTCCTGTATCTCGCGGC
>JBOIFK010000128.1:0-7901 GCA_050741585.1 Nitrosospira sp. | reverse complement strand
CGCAAATGCGGCCGCTTCACATGCCTGGGCGAGTTGTATTGCCTGTTCCACCGGTAAATCCCATGGAAAGTACAAATCGAGATCGGGGAACTCCCGCGCCAGTAAGTCAGGATCAGGCAGTCCCGCGCAATCATCCGCGGCCGTGTGCCCGGCGATGGAAAGCGCCGCCGTCACCGTATCGCTGACGGCCTGGGGAGAAAAATCCGAAGTGCTCGCATGACCACGCTTCTGGCCAATGTAGACCGTTACTGACAGTCCCTTGTCCCGGTTGTACTCAATGGTTTCAACCTCTCCTCGCCGTACGGTGACATTCTGGCCGAAACCGTCCGATATGTCGGTTTCGCAGGCACTGGCGCCGCCCTTCCTGGCGTAATCCAGAACGTCGCGCGCAATTTTCTGAAGCATTGTAAAAGGATAGGAGAAACGTGGTGCAGGCCTGGCGATATCGTTCATGGCGACTTATATGGAAGTTATATGGAGAATGGCGCTATGATAACAGTTTCACGTTACCGCATTAAACAACCCCCGTGGGGAAAAATCCGACAAATCATTCCGAGCAGGATATCCTGCCCAGCAAGACCCGCCGCAAGCAGGAGATGCATGCGCTACAGGACATCGGCGAACAACTGGTGCAGCTCGATCTCAAGAGGCTGGCCGAGCTCGGTCTGCCGGAAACGCTGGCAGACGCCATTCTCGAAGCCAAGCGGATGCGCAAGCATGAAGCCCGCCGCCGGCAGATGCAATTCATCGGCAAGTTGATGCGTGATGTTGACGCGGCGCCAATTTTAGAAAAATTTGACTTATGGAGCGGCGTGACCCTGCAACGTACCGCATGGCTCCACCTGCTGGAACGCTGGCGCAATCGTCTGCTGACGGATGAACAGACTTTCGCTGAACTTGGGCAGAAGTATCCTTCCGCTGACCTGCAGCATTTGCGCACCCTCGTGCGTAACGCTCACAAGGAAAAGCTTGCGAACAAGCCCCCCAGGAGCTTTCGCGCGCTATTTCATGAATTGCAGACTGTTATTCCAGAAGAAGTTCCCGGGACAGATGGAGACAACACCAAGTGAATATGCCTATGCGTTGTCCTGGCTTTCTAGAACTTGAAACCCGTGCCGACCAATTCCGATGAGACGATCTGATAAACAAACTCCGCCGGCTCAAGGCTATCTCGCGCGTGACCGGCGATTTCGGCTTGGGGATACATGAAAAACGGCAGTTCGCCTATTACGCTGTCCCGCGCCAGGATAACGTCTTCGGCGTGATTAAATGCCACCCAGTTCATTTCCCATGCACCGAAAAGTTTCTCGCGCAGTGAAACGACTCGGGGATGAGTCACTGGCAGATCTTCATCCAGTGCCAGTTGACGCACATCAGCGGGATCAACGGGCACCCAGCCCAGGCCCGCAAGGTAAAATTCCGCGCGGCAGTGCTGGGCATCGCTGACATCGCCGGATTTGCCGAGCGTTTTGTGTGATGCGGAGTCGTCCACGCGAATTCCGTAATTATCCCGTGCAGGAACCCCTGCGGCACGCGCCAACCCTACGAACAAGGCGTTCAGGTCGGCACTTTTCCCGCCCAGATTGCCGGTTTCCAGCATATACTTTATGTCACCCCGTCCGCAGCCGCGTGTTGCCGGATCACGATAGGAATTTTCTACCACCCAGTCATAAATCGCGTGCGCTTTTTTAAGGGGGGATTGAGCGTGGGCATCCTTGACAATGGATAAAGCAGTCTTGCGTACAATGCCATCCAGCGGCATCTGCTTGGTCGGCCGGAGATAATGTTTCACATTTGCGGGAATGGCGGCCTTGTCCGGCTCGGAATAGTAGTTCAAATCGACAGAGCGGTCCGTGGTCTTGACCACGCTGCTCACTGCGACACTGCGCGGGCCGATACCGTGCCATTCGGCGTAAAACATGGGGGACGCCGTTCCTGGAATGTTCTCGAACTTGGCGATATCCGCGTTACCGCTCCACACGCTGCCTTGGGAAAACTGGTGCGGAGTATCGTCGGTATCAGGTAACGGGAGCCATAAACGCGCTTTTTTCCCCTCGGTCGGGAGATTGACCTTATAGGTCAGGCGGTAGCTATGCGGTCGCGACGGAATAACCTGTTGACCGAAAACCGATGGCGCAATCGAAAATAGTGCGGCGCTCACCCCGCTTGCCCCGGCTAATTTGATAAAATCCCTGCGTTTCATGACTCTTTCCCCCGCTGATATGTTTAACCTGAATCCGGCAGTTGATTGCTTACTTTTTCAGACTAACCCAATGAATTGAACTACAAAATACTTTTTTATCATTTGAGCTTCACCCTTATGGCGAATTCGCTACGGGACGAACCTGGGTTCAATCTCAAAAGTCGCAAGCGCGAATCTAATCCTACCTTTCGGCGAAGTCAACTCTCATTTCAACCCCGTTCAAACTCATGACCAATACCCCTTTCGACTTGCTGCCCGCCATCGAGCTTGAGACCGGCAATCACCCCACGCATGCCGTCTTATGGATGCATGGTCTCGGCGCGGATGGCAACGATTTTGTTCCCGTCGTGGATGAACTCGCGTTGCCTTCCAGCCTCCACATCCGTTTTCTATTCCCGCACGCCCCGATGCGGCCGGTGAGCATTAATGGCGGCTCGGTGATGCGGGCGTGGCATGACTACGACGTGGCCGGCTCAACTTCAAGCTTTCGTGAAAATATGGCAAGTCTGCGCGATTCGCAGCAGGCAATCGACGCGTTGATTGCCCGAGAAAGCCAGCGTGGCATTAAGCCGGAGAACATTGTTCTGGCGGGCTTCTCCCAGGGGGGTGCCCTGGCGCTGCAAACCGGTTTGCGCTACCCGGAAAGGCTTGCCGGCATCATGGCGTTATCGTGTTACCTGCCGGCATCACAAACGCTTGCAGCGGAAGCGCACCAAGCCAACGCCCGTGCATCGGTTTTCATGGCGCACGGCAGTATTGACAATATCATACCGATGACACTGGCCCTGGCGTCGAAGCAACAGCTGCACGAATCGGGCTACATGGTGGAATGGCACGCGTATCCGATGGCGCACACCGTTTGCAAAGAGGAAATAGCCGATATCGGTGCATGGCTAAAACGAGTTCTGATATAACCAACCGAAAAAAGTAAGGTAGGGTGCAATAAGCGAAGCGCATTGCACCGTAGTCTATACACTCAAGCGTATCTTCATTGCCGCTGCTCCCCAATCCGCTGGATAAGCACCCTTAGTAAACACTCTCGGTGGCGAAGCTACATTCTCATTAACGCTCCAAGAGAGCGGTCTCGCTTGGTACTTCATACCATACGGCGCAATGCGCTTCGCTTATTATCGCCCTACGCCTTACTTCTACGTTTTGCCTCCCCAATCTTCACGAATTTTTAACATATGTCTGACAATTCCTTCACGCAGGCTATATTACCCTGTTATCAACAGGGTATTTTCTGCAACTTAAACAGAAGCCGAGGGGAATTAAAATGCACGCATCCATCGAACATCCGGAGCAGGACAAACCACCAAGCCAGTTGCCGAATTCGCGATCAGCCGAAGAAACCGGTACGGCTCAACGAATTGCCCATATCGATGATGATCCGGATATTCGAGATACCGTCAAACGCATTCTGAGCGCCAATGGTTATTCAGTCGATAGTTACCAGACGATGAGCGATTTCATGGAATCACTTTCCGATTCCGAAAATCCTCCTGATCTGGCAATTCTCGACGTCATGGTGGAATCGATGGACGCGGGGCTGGATGCTTATGTGGAAATCCGCAAACGCTTTCCGGAACTCCACATGATATTCATGACTTCCCTTGGCGAAGAAATCCGGCCTTATTTTACGGGTTTGTCCGACGAATGGATTCTCATAGTGGAAAAACCGGTGGATCCCGCCAGTTTTTTGTCGATTATCCGCAGCCGTCTGGACAACTCCAAATCTAAAGCCGATTCCGCATAGAGCCTAAGCCATGGCCGTCGCCGAATTCTCCTGGGACGTATCCAAGAATCGTTTCACGTTCCCTGGTAAAGGGACAACGGGTTCAATACTCAGCGACGACGTATTAATCGGCAACGCCCGGTGGTTTATCATTTTTCGCTGGGTCGTCGTTGCCATTCTTCTCCTTTTTCAAATATTGGCGGTTATTGCTTCGGATGCCCTCACGGAAATCGGCATCACCCACCAGCAGGGCTGGCCGCTTGCGGTCACAATGGTATTATGCATTTCGAATATTCTTTACATCTATGCGCTGGATTTTTGTAAGGCAACGAGGTACAACTGCCCGTCAATCAATATCTGGGCTCAGATTATTGTCGATCTTCTATGCCTTTCAGTAGTCGTACATTTTGTTGGAAGCATCGCAACCCCCGCCCCGTTTTTTTACGTGTTGCATATTGCCCTATCCTGTATCTTTTTCTCGACTGTAGAGAGCCTGATCGTTACGCTTCTGGTTTGTGCCATGTATGGCGTTGTCTTGTTAATTGAAAGTCCGCTCCTTTTTCTGGTTTCGCAGCCTGTGCTGATCGATCCCGGTACGCCCGCCATACACCCGCTCAAAATCAACATCCTCTTGTGGATGCTTACCCTCAATGTACTGTTTGTTGTTGTCTGGTACGTGGTTTCACGACTCGCCATTGTCGTACGTACACACGAACGCCAACTGGTGGAAGCCTATGAGCAGATCAGCCGGACGCAAGTAGAGAAAGACCGATATGCCGTGCTGATGACGCATCAGCTCAAAGCACCGCTCGATGCCATTCGCAGTAAAATCAATCTGATAAAGGGTGATTATTGCGGAGAGGCCTCGCCTGAAATAAAGGACCTGCTACTAAAAATCGATAATCGCGCCTCAGGCATGGCGGGCCTGATCCTCGACGTGCTCAAGCTCGAGCGGCTGAAAGCGGCTGCACGGGATACCAACAACCTGGAGTACGTCAACATAGAAATCGTGATTCGCAAATGCATCGATAAATTAAGCCCGATCGCCAATTCACGGCACATCACCATCAACGCATCCACGGAGAACTTTGTTGTCAAAGGGATTCCCAGTCAGTTCGAAATACTGTTCGAAAACATTATTTCAAATGCGATCGCCTATTCATATGATGGTGCCTCGGTGGAGATCGCATCGGCCATGGACAAACAAAGCTTGTCCGCCGTGGTAACGGTAGTCGACCACGGGATTGGAATCGGGGATAAAGACCTGTCGCATATTTTCGATGAATATTTCTATACCCCGCGAGCAGCGCTACACAACAGGACATCGAGCGGAATAGGTTTGTCGATAGTGAAAACGGTTGCGGAAAACAACAAGCTGCACATTAAAGTTTCCAGCAAGCAAAATATGGGAACAACTTTTTCCGTCATTTTCCAGGGCGCGAAAAACGCATCCTCAGAAAAAATTACGCACCAACCTGAAAGTCTGGCAACGAGCGCTGCGAGTTCCCAGGCTGAATCGCTGGAGCATGGCCAAAGCGGGTGTCAACTGGTGTCTCATTAGCTCGCGAGGCATCACCTATTCGCCGCGTTTCATGTAGGCTCCGTCAGCAATTTCTTTCTCATGATCTTAAGCTGGCCCCGCTGGGTTTTGCTCTGGAGCCGCTTTTTTTGAGAGCTACGCGTCGGTTTGGTCGGCTTACGTTCCCGGGGCAATTCGGTTATGCTGTCGACGAGCTCGTATAACCGTCTCAACGCCTCCGCGCGGTTTTTCTCCTGGCTGCGATACTGCTGCGCCTTGATAACGACGACGCCTTCCCTGGTGATACGCTGATCACGCAGTTTCAACAATCGTTCCTTGTAAATATCGGGCAGCGATGAAGCAACAATGTCGAAACGCAGATGAATCGCGCTGGAAACCTTGTTGACGTTTTGTCCGCCAGACCCCTGTGCCCGAATCGCGCTTATCTCGATCTCGCTGTCGGGAATGGTTGTGTCCATGTAGGGCTTTTATCTATCCAGCACGGAATAGTGTGAATCGCCATTCCGGACGTATCCGGAATCCAGCAAAGGCCATTCTCTATCCCACACGAATGATCTGATTAAGACACTCGCATACCTGTGCAAACCGGCCATCGGATAATGCCCCGAGCGGGTGTGGTTTGGCATTGCGTAAGCGCCAATCAAAGGATTTGGGTTGGTGGCAGAGCACGTAGCTGGTCTGCACCGCCCTGGTTTGAGCTACCTTGGCCCTTTTGATTTGCCCAACTCCCACGGCAAAGGGATTGTCGGCGTTGTATTCCGCCGTTGTCATGGGTAACCCGATGACCAGCGAAGTTTTAGCATTAAACATGCGCGGCGAAAGCACCAGAAATGGGTGAACATCCCGCATCTCCTGGCCGACTTGCGGGTTACAGTCAATCCAGATGATATCTTGGCGATCAGGTACCCAGGAGCCAGGTTTGCTGGATGATAAGCGCTTCGCAGTTACCAACGCTCTGCGCCGATAGCCTGACCTGCCATCACTTCGCCACCGTGCCGTGCCGGGTCAAAGCGTGCCAGTCGTTGTTCCAAGGTGAGCGGGGCGTCGATAACTGGCGTAATGACTACCTGCCCGCCTTCCACCGAAATACGTACCCGCTGATCAATGGATAAATGTGCCTCACGGGCAACTGACGCAGGCAGCCGGATACCCAGACTATTGCCCCACTGCTTAATATCAAGAACAGCTTCGACCATTATTCAATCCTGAGCTTATATGTATAAACGTAAGTCTATACAATACGAGCTATTTCGTCAATTGTCCTGACCTAAGACGCATCCACGGATTTACCAGCAAGGCACAAACGGCCTCGGCGAAAATCCAAAATCATTGGTCGCGTCAGTGTGGTCGAAACACAAATCGGCGTTCATGCGGGTAGCCATTTCAGGAGTCATGCCCCGCTTGCCGGGGAGCAACTTAAGGATACGTATCGCCCAATGAAACAGCCATGCAGGGATTACAAGAAAATGGATTGGCTTGTCAAGCGATTTAAAAATTGTCTCGACCATTTGGCGATAACTTAACGTCTCGCCGCCGCTCAAGTTATATGCCTTACGGTACGTGTGTACCTGATTGAGCGCCATAACGCACGCCTCCGCGAGATCGTCGGCATGTACCGGCTGCCGTAACCCTCCAGCCTTTCCCAGTAATGGGAAAAAACCAAAACGCCGTATAAAGCGCGCAATCACCGTCACATTTTTATCCCGAACGCAATCGTAAACCAGCGTTGGGCGAAATACCGTCCAATTCATTTCAAAAGTGCCACGGAAGTGGATGATCGCCTCTTCCACCGCGGCAAAGCGAGCTGCCAGCTGTCGCTCACCCGCGTCGGCGGAGCTGGCCTTGCTGAACAGGCTGGTTGAACCAAAACCGATCACACGCTTGATCTGAAGTGTGTTCAAAACAGGCAGCAGCGGCGGCAATAGCCAGAGGGGGGCAAGATGGATAAGCGCTTGGGCGTTAACCCTCGGCAGCTGTTCCGGATTGCTGATATCTGCCTGATACCAGAACAACTTTGCATCAGTCGTACCCAGGCTCCCGGCAGGACTGCGGCTGACGGCATGAACTTCGTATCCGGCATCCAACAGCCGGGACAGCAGGAAACGACCGATCACGCTAGTCGCGCCCGTGACAACAATTTTATGGGAAGGCGCGGGATCAGACACAATTCTTTAAAAGCTGAGCTTGAGTCAAAAAAACCGCTCCGCCTATCGCACCGGAAAGACCGGTGTTATGCTTATCCACGCACGAGTCCCAATCGCCCTCCAGCATGGAGAACGGTGTAATACGTCGCAATCGCTCCGAAACGCAACCAAACTCCCAGTGCCACCAGCCACATCATAACGCCGGGATACTGATGCCGGAAGAATTTGCGATAGAACCGCATCATCCCCTTGTGCTTGTGCCATTCCACAAAAATGGGC
>JBOIFK010000127.1:0-2002 GCA_050741585.1 Nitrosospira sp. | reverse complement strand
CTACATGGTTAACCCTACCGGGCGGTTCGTGGTGGGCGGGCCAATGGGTGATTGCGGATTGACCGGCCGCAAAATCATCGTGGACAGCTATGGCGGTACGGCGCATCACGGTGGCGGTGCGTTCTCCGGCAAGGATCCATCCAAGGTAGATCGTTCCGCGGCTTATGCCGGCCGTTATGTGGCCAAGAACATTGTTGCCGCCGGCATCGCCAGCAAATGCGAGGTGCAGATAGCCTACGCCATTGGCGTGGCGCGCCCGGTTTCGCTGATGGTCGACACGTTTGGAACCGGAAAAATTTCCGACGATAAAATTGCCAGGCTGATCGAGCGGCATTTCGATTTGCGTCCGCGTGCTATTATTCACACGCTTAATCTGCTGCGTCCGATTTACGAAAAAACCGCCGCCTATGGCCATTTTGGTCGAGACGAACCGGAGTTCACCTGGGAGGCCGCCGACAAAGCCGCGCGCCTTCGCGCCGATGCGGGAATCGAGGTCGCGGCGGTAGAAGCGTAACAGTTTCCGGTTTAATTCACGTTAGCTTCAATCCCTCCCCAGCTGAGGAGCGCTGCAACGGGCACGGTCCCGCGAGGCTCGGCAGGGAGGATCGTAACAACGGCGCTCGTTCATTTTTTAGGAGATTTGTTCCATGAACGCTGTGCTCAGCCCTGCTACACCCGTCTCTACGCTTACCGGTAGCGAGTTTACCGACTATAAAGTTGCCGATATGTCCCTGGCAGAATGGGGACGCAAGGAAATTGCCATTGCCGAAACCGAGATGCCCGGTCTGATGGCGCTCCGTGACGAATACGCTGACACGAAGCCTCTCGCTGGCGCGCGTATTGCGGGTTCTCTGCACATGACTATTCAGACCGCAGTACTGATCGAAACGCTGATCAAGTTAGGCGCGGAAGTACGCTGGGCTTCCTGCAATATTTTTTCCACTCAGGATCACGCAGCAGCGGCCATCGCAGCGGCTCATATTCCCGTATTTGCTTACAAGGGAGAGTCGCTAAGTGATTACTGGGAATATACCCACCGTATTTTCGAATGGTCCGGTGGGGAGAAATCGGGCAGCTCGCCCAATATGATTCTGGACGATGGCGGCGACGCCACGCTGCTGATCATCCTCGGCAGCCGGGCGGAAAAAAACCCGTCGGTGATTGCTAATCCCGCCAATGAAGAAGAACACGCTTTATTCGCGGCCATCAAAAAAAGATTGAGTGCCCAGCCTGGCTGGTATGCCGATAAACTCGCCAATATCCGCGGGGTGACGGAGGAAACGACGACGGGCGTCCATCGTTTGTATGAAATGGAAAAGAAAGGCGAGTTACCGTTCCCGGCATTCAACGTCAACGATTCGGTGACCAAGTCCAAGTTCGACAACCTTTACGGTTGCCGCGAATCGCTGGTGGACGGCATCAAGCGCGCAACCGATGTAATGATTGCCGGCAAGATTGCGCTGGTATGCGGCTATGGCGATGTAGGCAAGGGGTGTGCCCAATCCCTGCGTGGACTGGGGGCGACCGTATGGATTACCGAGATAGACCCGATCTGCGCGCTGCAGGCAGCAATGGAAGGCTATCGCGTCGTCGCGATGGACGAAGTCTGCGATCAGGCCGATATTTTCGTCACCGCCACCGGCAATCTGCGCGTTATTACCCACGATCATATGCTGAGAATGAAAGATCAGGCCATTATTTGCAATATCGGCCACTTCGATTCGGAAATAGACATTGCCTCGGTGCAGAAGTACCAGTGGGAAAACATCAAGCCGCAGGTGGACCACGTCATCTTTCCAACCGGTCGCCGCATCATCGTGCTGGCGCAGGGGCGCCTGGTGAATCTGGGCTGCGCTACTGGCCACCCCTCGTTTGTCATGTCCAGTTCATTTACCAACCAGGTTCTGGCACAAATGGAACTTTGGCAAAATGGCGCCAGCTATGAAAAAAATGTCTATGTGCTGCCGAAGCACCTGGATGAGAAAGTGGCACGGCTGCATAT
>JBOIFK010000126.1:0-11666 GCA_050741585.1 Nitrosospira sp. | reverse complement strand
GCTGAGGAATGTTCCGGCCCTTGTCCTTCATAGCCGTGGGGAAGCATCATGACCAGACCGCACAGCCGTCCCCACTTGGCCTCCCCGGAAGCAATGAACTGATCTATCACCACCTGAGCGCCATTGGCAAAGTCGCCAAACTGTGCTTCCCAAACCACCAGTTCATTTGGTTCCGCGGTAGCATAGCCATATTCGAACCCCAGTACCGCTTCTTCCGACAACACTGAATCGATGATCGCGAAATCCGGCTGCCCCGAAGCAATGTGGCGTAGCGGAGTATACGTGCCTTCATTCCATCGCTCCCGGTTCTGATCGTGAAATACCGCATGGCGATGAAAGAACGTTCCACGTCCTGAATCCTGACCCGAAATGCGCACAGGGAAACCGTCCTGCAGAAGCGCCGCGTAGGCAAGGTTTTCTGCCATCCCCCAATCCAGCGGCAGCTTGCCTTCGGCCATCAAGCGGCGATCGGCGATCATCTTCTCCACCCGGGAATGCAGTTTGAATTTGGCGGGGATGTCGGTTAGCCGTTCCGCGAGGTTCCGTAATTCCGCGATCGGCAGACCGGTCTTAACCTTTACGTTCCACCTGCTCTCCTTGAGGAAGGGGACCCAATCCACTGCATTGGACGATTTATAGCCATAAAGTATGGTTTTGTTAGGGTTGCGGCCCGCATCCATATCATCGCGATAGGCCTTTACCATCAGTTCGGCCTGACCGGCGCTGATGATACCCTCAGCCTCCAGTTTATCGGCATAGAGCTTGCGCGTACCGGGGTGCCGTCCAATGATCTTGTACATCAGCGGCTGAGTTACCATAGGCTCATCCTGTTCATTGTGGCCGAGCGTGCGAAAACAGACCATATCTATGATCACGTCCTTGTGGAATCTCATCCGAAAATCAAGCGCAAGTTCGGTCACCATGATGACTGCTTCAGGATCGTCGCCGTTGACATGAAGAATCGGCGCTTCAATCATCTTCGATACGTCGGTGCAATAAAGCGTGGAACGGGTATCCCGCGGGTCAGACGTTGTGAACCCGATCTGGTTATTGATGATGATATGTACTGTTCCGCCCGTGCCATACCCGCGCGTTTGCGACAAATTGAGCGTTTCCATGACGACACCCTGTGCTGAATATGCGGCGTCGCCATGCAGCAGCACGGGTAGCACCAAATCCCCCTCCCTGTCTTGCAAGCGGTGCTGGCGGGCACGTACCGAGCCCTGCACCACAGGATCTACGATTTCCAGATGTGAAGGATTAAACGCCAGTGTCAGGCGCATGACTCCACCGGGCGTGGATACCGCCGAGGAAAATCCCTGGTGATATTTGACATCGCCTTCAGTCAGTTCCTGCACATGTTTACCTTCGAATTCCCGGAACAGGTCGGCCGGCATTTTTCCCAGCGTGTTGACCAGCACATTAAGCCGCCCGCGATGCGCCATGCCGATGACCATCTGCTGGACGCCCATTTGGCCGGCGCGTTGCAGCAAATTGTCCAATAGCGGAATCAGGCTTTCGCCGCCTTCGCCGGAGAAGCGTTTCTGCCCGACGTAGCGGGTATGCAGATATTTTTCCAATCCTTCCGCCGCATTCAGACGCTCCAGGATATGGCGTTTGTATTCAGCGGAGTAATTGGGCTGGGCGCGCGGACCTTCGATACGACCTTGTATCCAGCGTTTTTGCTCGGTATCGGCAATGTACATATACTCGACACCAATACTGCCGCAGTAGGTTTGCTGCAGTGTCTGCAAAATTTCCCGCAACGACGCGCGGACTGGGCCGATCAGGGATCCCGTGCCGAACACGGTATTCATGTCCGACTCGGTTAACCCATAATGGGAGGGGTTGAGTTCCGGAATATACGGCTTTTCCTGGTGCTTGAGAGGATCGAGATTGGCATGGCGCACGCCGAGAAACCGATAGGCATTGATTAACTGCAATACCGATACCTGCTTGCGTTCTATTGCGAGGCCATCCATCTCCTGTGCAGTTCCCCGCGTAATATCGTGGCTGCCATGGCGTGGTTCTTTTGCCGAACGGACGAATGATTCTTTTACCGGATGCTGCGGAACATCGCGAAAGGCTTGTCCCTGTTCCTGCGGCAATTTATCGAAATATTCGCGCCATTCCGCCGGCACCAATGCCGAATTTTGCAGGTAGTTTTCGTAAAGTTCCTCGACGAACGGCGCATTTGCGCCGAACAGCAAAGGGTCTTCGAACAACTGTTTCATTACTCTGAATCCTGTAGTGAACTTGCCAGAAAGATAAAGATCAGGTGACGCAAAAAATCATGATGCCGAAGCGAATTAAAAAAGTAAAAAAATGCGCGATCAACCGCCAGATGGGATCATGGTCTAAAAATCCCGTGGTTTGGGGAAGCGAGCTTATTTGCGTAATGCAATCGGCAACACATCCCTGGTAACCGCACCTGTATAAAGCTGACGTGGACGCCCTATTTTGTATTCCGGATCGGAAATCATTTCACTCCATTGCGCAATCCAGCCGACAGTGCGGGCCATGGTGAATATGGCGGTGAACATGGAAACCGGAATTCCCAAAGCACGCTGGACAATACCGGAGTAAAAATCAACGTTGGGATAAAGTTTTCGGGAGATGAAGTACTCGTCCTCGAGTGCGATTTTCTCCAGTTTCAGGGCCAGCTTGAACAGGCGGTCGTCATGCAGCCCGAGTTCGCTCAATACTTCGTGGCAAGTTTCACGCATCAATTTGGCACGGGGATCAAAATTCTTATAGACGCGATGGCCGAAGCCCACCAGCCTAAAACTGTCGTTTTTATCCTTCGCGCGGTCGATATATTCACCGATGCGCGAATCATCGCCGATTTCCTCCAGCATGTTCAGGCAGGCTTCGTTTGCTCCGCCATGCGCGGGTCCCCATAAGCAGGCGATCCCGGCGGAAATGCAGGCAAACGGGTTTGCGCCGCTGGAGCCGGCAAGGCGCACAGTGGAAGTGGAGGCGTTCTGCTCGTGGTCCGCGTGCAGGGTCAGAATGCGATCCAGCGCCCGCGCCAATACCGGGTTGGGTTTGTATTCCTCGGCGGGAGTGGCGAACATCATATGCATGAAATTTTCAGCATAGCTAAGACTGTTGCGCGGATAGACGAAAGGCTGGCCGATGTTGTATTTATATGTCATGGCAGTGATGGTGGGTAATTTCGCCACCAGACGGAAGGCCGATAGTTCGCGGTGCGACGCATCGGAGATATCCATTGCATCGTGATAAAACGCCGATAATGCACCGACCACCCCCACCATCACGGCCATGGGATGCGCATCGCGGCGAAAGCCGGTGAAGAACCGCGCCAGTTGTTCATGTACCATGGTGTGTTCTTTGATGGTCTTATCGAACGACGCTTTCTGGTTTCTGGTAGGAAGCTCCCCATTCATCAGCAAATAACATACCTCCATGAAATCACATCGTTTGGCTAACTGTTCGATGGGATAGCCGCGATAAAGCAGGATGCCCTTATCGCCATCGATAAACGTTATTTTGGAACTGCTGCTGGCGGTGGAGAGAAAACCGGGGTCGTAGGTAAACATCCCGCTCTTGGCGTGCAAGGTGCGAATATCCACTACGTCCGGTCCCATGCTGCCGGACATGATGGGAAATTCAAGCGGTTGATCGCCATTATTCAGATTGAGGGTCGCTGTATGTTTCTGTTCCTTTTGTACCATATATGTCCCCACTATTTTCCCCGCCGGTAAAGCCGCGATGGATTAAATTGTTTGCAAAAGATGCAGTACGGGCTGCAGGCTTCTATTCTCCTCGTTGTTCCTCAGTGCGATCATTTCCCATAAGTCATTATCGGGAAGGTCCAGCAATGTATCAAATTGCCGCAGCTCCATTTCGCCCAACTGAGCGTAATGTTCATCCATGAAACGTTGCAGCACGATATCAAGCTCCAGCAAACCACGCCGGCAACGCCAGCGGACGCGCTCCAGTTCCTTCGTTTGAGCCTTCATATCGTTCTTTTCACCATCATGTCCTTGATCTTGCCTATGGCGCTGGTTGGATTCAGCCCCTTGGGGCATACGTCGACGCAATTCATGATGGAATGGCAACGGAACAGGCGATAGGGATCTTCCAGGTTATCCAGCCGCTCGGCCGTGGCCTGGTCGCGGCTGTCGGCGAGGAAACGGTATGCCTGCAACAACCCCGCAGGACCCACGAATTTATCGGGATTCCACCAGAATGAAGGGCACGCGGTGGAACAGCATGCACACAGAATGCATTCATACAATCCATCCAGCTCTGCCCTTTCTTCGGGCGATTGCAGCCGCTCGGTTTCGGGCGGCGGATCGTTGTTGATGAGATAAGGCTTGATCGAGTGGTATTGACTAAAGAATTGTGTCATGTCGACGATCAGATCGCGAATCACGGGCAATCCTGGCAAGGGGCGCAGCTCTACCGGCTCTTTCAGTCCGGCAACCGGCGTGATGCATGCCAGTCCATTGCGACCGTTGATGTTCATCCCATCCGATCCGCATACCCCTTCGCGGCAGGAGCGGCGCAGACTCAAGCTGTCATCAACGGACTTGATACGCACCAGCGCATCCAGCAGCATTTTGTCGGCTGGCTCCAGGTCGATATCATAATCCTGCATGTAGGGTTTTTCGTCCTTGTCGGGATCGAAGCGATAAATTGAGAACTTCATGATCGGATTATCTCGGTTAGCAGATATATTACTAAGAATGCAGGATTGTCGGAAATAGCATCCGGTAATGCTTCCCCGTTGCTCTGGATTTGCAATAAAGCTGAATCCGCAAATCTGTCATTGAAATATTGTGAGCCAGGCCCGCAATTACCGCTCGACCGGTACGACCGGCTTTGCGTTCCAGATCTGATCGGCATATTGCATGATGCTGCGGTCGCTGGAAAATTTACCCATATGGGCAACATTCAGAATCGCCTTGCGTACCCATCGCTCCTGGTCCATAAAAGCGAGCTCAACTTCTTTCAGACAGGCAATATAGGAGGCGTAATCCGCCAGCAGCAGGTATTCATCGCCCTGATGCAAAAGTGTATCGATAATAGGCTTGAAGCGATCTGGCTCATCCAGCGAGAAAAAGCCTGAGCCGATCATGTCGAGCACGGCTCGCAATTCCGCGTTGGCGGAGTAGAAATCCCACGGTTGATAGCCGTTTGCTTTCATCTTTGCGACTCCTGCGGCATCGAGACCGAATATGAAAATGTTGTCCTCCCCGACTTCGCTGCGGATCTCGATGTTTGCGCCATCCGCAGTGCCAATGGTCAGCGCGCCATTCAAGGCCAGCTTCATGTTTCCGGTGCCAGAAGCTTCCGTACCCGCAGTGGAAATCTGTTCCGACAGGTCCGCAGCCGGAATCATTTCTTCGGCAGTCGAGACGTCATAATTGGGCATGAACACCACTTTTAAACGGCCGGCTACCAGCGGGTCATTATTAACAATGTCGGCGATATCATTAATAAGCTTGATGATGAGCTTGGCCCTGATGTAGCCCGGCGCCGCCTTGCCGCCAAAAATCACGGTGCGCGGCACGCATTCGGCATCGGGGTCATGACGAATGCGGTTATACAGCGTTACCACATGCAGCACGTTAAGCAACTGGCGCTTGTATTCGTGGATGCGTTTGATCTGAACGTCGAACAAGGAATCCACGTTGACATCAACGTCGAGATTTTTCTTCAATATATCAGCAAAATGCTTCTTGTTGGCCCGCTTCACAGCCGCAAACTCCTCGCAGAAGGAAGCATCCTCAACAAGCGGGGCCAAGCGCGTCAACTGATCCAGGTCCTTGACCCAGCCTTTACCGATGCGTGAGGAAACAAGCCCGGCCAGACGAGCATTGGCTTGGTTCAGCCAACGGCGTGGAGTGATGCCATTGGTTATATTAACGATCCTGCCAGGATAAAAACGGTCGAAGTCCGCGAATATGGTTTGCTTCATCAGTTCGGTGTGAATTTGCGCTACTCCGTTTACCTTGTGGCTGCCGATAATGGCCAGATGCGCCATGCGGATCCGTCTCTCCCCCGTTTCATCGATGATGGACATACGGCGCAATATTCCAGTGTCGCCCGGATATCGGTGCATCACATCCTTCAAAAACCTGCGGTTGATTTCGTAAATAAGCTGTAGATGCCTGGGCAGAACATTCTCGAAAAGGGCGACGGCCCAGGTCTCGAGCGCTTCGGGCATCAGGGTATGGTTGGTGTAGGCAAAGGTGCGAGTGGTGATATCCCACGCTTTCTCCCAATCGTGATGGTGTATGTCCACCAGCACACGCATTAATTCGGCAATGCCAATGGCGGGATGGGTGTCATTCAACTGGATCGCGACCTTATCGGGCAGAGCATCAAAATTATCCTGGTATTTGCTATAACGATAAAGGATGTCATGCAGTGAAGCGCAAACGAAAAAGTATTGCTGTTTCAGACGCAGTTCGCGTCCCATTGCAGTGGTGTCATCCGGGTAGAGCACCTTGGAAAGATCTTCGGACGCATTCTTGTCCTCCACCGCTTTGACGTAATTGCCTTCGTTGAAATAGCGCAACTCGAAATCCCGCGTTGCCTTGGCCGCCCATAAGCGCATGTTGTTGACGGTGTTGGTATCACAACCCGGAATGGGGGTATCGAAGGCCATGGCCATCACGTCGTCGGTATCTATCCAGTGATAACGCGCCACACCATGCTCATCTTCATATTGAACCACACGACCATGAAATTTAACCTGGTGCAACACTTCCGGCCGAGGAAACTCCCACGGATTGCCATAACGCAACCAGTTATCGGGATGCTCGATTTGCCTGCCGTCTTCGATGCGCTGGGCAAACATGCCATACTCATAACGGATGCCATAGCCGTAGCCGGGCAGGTTGAGTGTCGCCATGGAATCAAGAAAGCAGGCAGCAAGCCTTCCCAGGCCCCCATTCCCGAGCGCCGCGTCCGGCTCTGTTTCGCGTATATTGTCCAGATTGATACCCAATTCTTTAAA
Source organism: Nitrosospira sp. (assembly GCA_050741585.1). Classification (GTDB taxonomy): domain Bacteria; phylum Pseudomonadota; class Gammaproteobacteria; order Burkholderiales; family Nitrosomonadaceae; genus Nitrosospira. The sequence goes on along the minus strand of JBOIFK010000126.1, from coordinate 4,672 downwards.
TGCCTCGCGGAATTGCTGGTCGAAACCGAGGTTGTGCACGCTATTCATCAGCGTGCGCCCTATCAGAAATTCCAGGGAAAAGTAATAAACCCGCTTTGCATCATTAATGTAGTAGCTGCGCATGGTTTCCATCCAGCGGTCGATCAGGCGGTTGCGCACCAAATAAGCTGCGGCGAAGAACCTGTCGCGATCCGTGGCGGTAATGGTGTCTTTTCCCACCGAGTAGGTCAGACAGTTGGAAAGTGATTGCTTGATCGAATCTGTGTCGAAGCCGACTTTCTCATGCTCAAAAATAGACGTTTTTAAAGGAGGGATCATAATTTATCCAGTTAAATTGATGATAACTACCAACAACTTCCCAACGCGGCCGATGCTACCCGCAAAAAAATGATGGGCTAATATCAAAAAGCCTGCAAATCAGCACCTTCGGGGTTCAGGGAATGACGCCAGAACTGATCGTCACTATCGAACAGCCGATAGGTTCCTCGCGGCCCCCAGCTACCGGCGTGGTAGCCATTGATAAAATCACGTTCCATAGCCCATACCTTGATAATCGGATCCACTGCGCGCCAAGCTCCTTCCACTTCGTCGATCCGCAGAAACAGTGAATGATCGCCTTGCATGACATCCAGCAACAAACCTTCGTAAGCGTCATAGTCATCCTCGCTGCTTTTGCGGTACGTGGCATCCAGACTGATGGAACGGGTATGCAGGTCCAACCCCGGAACCTTGACCTGAATTTCCATTTTCAGGCAATCGTTGGGTTGAATGCCCAGCATGATCCAATTCGGATGCGATGACTCGCGATAGGTGTGACGCAGTAAATCCTGCGGCGGGTTCTTGAAGCGGATACAAATTGCCGAACTGTTTTCCGCCATGCGTTTGCCGGTGCGCAAATAGAAGGGGACGCCGGCCCAGCGCCAATTATCGATAAACAGCTTCAATGCCGCATAAGTTTCCGTGACGCTATCCGGCGCGACGCCTGGCTCGTCCAGGTAGCCCGGCACGGATTTTCCATCGATGATGCCGCTGGTATATTGTCCCCGGAACGCATGGGCATGCACGGAATTCTGAGTAATCGGCCGAATTGCCTTCAGTACCTTTACCTTTTCATCTCGCAGATGCTCCGCAGACAAGGTTACCGGCGGTTCCATCGCTACCAGGGCAAGCAGTTGCAGCAAATGGCTCTGGATCATGTCGCGCAGCGCACCGGCCCCCTCGTAATAATCAGCGCGTTCCTCGATACCGAGGGTTTCGGAATGGGTAATTTGTACGTGGTCGATATAATGATTATTCCACAGCGGTTCCAGCAATATATTGGCGAAGCGGAACACGATCACATTTTGCACCGTGCCTTTACCGAGATAATGGTCGATACGGTAAATTTGCGGCTCGTTCAAGTGCTTGTATAAACTTCCTTGCAGTGTCTGCGCACTGAGCAAATCGTAGCCGAAAGGCTTTTCGATGACCACGCGACACCAGCCCTTTTTCTCCTTGAGGAGGCCTATTACGCCAAGCTTGTCGATGATTGCCGGAAACTCTGACGGACGTACCGCCATGTAAAACACGATATTGGGTGAAAACCCGGGCGTTTCTTCCAGTACTTTCTGTAATTTAAGATAGGCATCGCCGTTGTCCGACCGGTTTGCATGGTAATGCAGCCGTGCACGGAAGCGCTCGAATGCCTGCTCGTCAACGCCATCAGAAAATTTGGACTGCAGCATACCGGATACCTCTGTAATCCACTGATCCTTACTCCATGGCTCCAGGCTGCAACCGAGTATGGTCATTTTTTCCGGCAGGCGTCCGGCGACTTCCAGACGAAACAGTGCGGGAATCAATTTACGCCGTGATAGATTTCCACTTGCTCCAAGGATCACCAGAACACATGGTTCGATAGTTTTCATTTTTCCGTCCTCGCGTGTTGTGCTTCGTGCACGCCGAAAGCAGCCGACATCATGGAAGGCGCGCGGTTGTTAACTGTAGCCGTTCTGTGTTACCTGACGGCAAACTGGCCATTCATTAAATGGTCCGTTTTATCTTTCGTTGTAATCTCCTTGTTTGATATTTTTGTTGCGCTAAATCGTATGACCGGTAGCGGCGTATCTTTTCGTTAGTATGTCCTCGCCGTGGGCGGAAACGATTCCACTGTCAGTGGTTTTAACCGGACCGGCTTGTAGTCCAGCCGCCGGTCTTCGCTGAAATACAAAGTATGCTTGAGCCACTTGTCATCATTCCGCCTGGGAAAATCATCGCGCGCATGGGCTCCCCGGCTTTCAGTGCGTGCCTCGGCGGAAATCATGGTGGCCACCGCCACTTCCACGAGATTATCGAGCTCCAGTGCTTCTACCCGGGCCGTGTTGAAGACCCTGCTCTTGTCGCTGATCCCGATGTGCCTGGCACGTTCCGCTAATTCGTCGATTTTTGCCACTCCTTGCTTGAGCATGTCGGCGAACCGGAATACACCACAATACGTTTGCATGGTTTTGCGTAGCGCGTCGCCTACTTGCGCGACACTTTCGCCGTTCTTCTGACCGTCCAAGCGGGCAAGCCGGGCAAGTGCCTTGTCTGCACAATCCGGCGGCAATTGCTTGTGGTGCGTATTCCTTTTTAAATCTTCAATGATCTGATTGCCGGCGGCTCGTCCGAATACAAGGATATCGAGCAGCGAATTGGTGCCCAGGCGATTGCCGCCATGCACGGAAACGCAGGCGCACTCGCCCACCGCGTAGAAACCCTGCACGACTTCCTCAGGCCCGGTTTTGTAAGGTGCGACCACCTGTCCGTAAAAATTCGTCGGAATTCCTCCCATCATGTAATGGGCGGTGGGAGCCACGGGAATCGGCTCGTGGATCGGGTCGACATGCGCAAACTTCATGGCGATTTCACGAATGCCCGGTAGCCGCATCTTGATCACATCCGCCCCAAGGTGGTCCAGTTTCAGCAGCAGATGGTCGGAATCCCTGCCGCAGCCTCGCCCTTCCTTGATTTCCGTCGTCAGGGCGCGCGAGACCACGTCGCGGCTCGCCAGATCTTTGGCGTGGGGCGCATAGCGCTCCATAAAGCGTTCGCCATCCTTATTGAGCAGATAGCCGCCTTCACCACGTACAGCTTCGCTGATAAGCACACCGACTCCGTACACGCCGGTGGGATGGAATTGCCAGAACTCCATATCTTCCAGCGGAATGCCGGCGCGCGCCGCCATGCCGAGACCGTCGCCGGTATTGATGAATGCATTGGTGCTGGCGCTGAATATGCGCGCACCACCGCCGGTCGCGAACAGCGTAGCCCTCGCTTGCAGCGCCATGATTTCTCCGGTTTCCATATCCAGGGCTGTCACGCCCGACACGTCACCTGCTTCGTCGCGAATCAGATCCAGCCCCATCCATTCAATGAAAAACTGGGTGTTGGCACGCACATTGCGCTGATATAGCGTATGCAGCATGGCGTGTCCGGTACGGTCCGCGGCCGCACACGAGCGTGTCGCCTGTGCGCCGCCAAAATTCTGCGACTGGCCACCGAAGGGGCGCTGGTAAATTTTTCCGTTCTCGAGACGATCGAACGGCATCCCGAAATGCTCCAGTTCGTACACCACTTCGCTCGCCTGGCGACACATGAATTCAATGGCATCCTGATCGCCGAGATAATCCGAGCCCTTCACTGTATCGTACATATGCCAGTGCCAGTTATCCTCGGTGACGTTGCCGAGCGCCGCGGCAATGCCACCCTGTGCGGCCACCGTATGGGAACGGGTGGGAAACACCTTGGACAATACCGCCACCTTGAGTCCCGCTTCTGACAATTGCAATGCGGCGCGCATTCCCGCGCCGCCGGCGCCGACAATCACCGCATCGAATTTCCTTCTGGCTATTGTCACACTAATTCCGCTGCCCACAGGATTTCCACGGACCAGACGGCATAAAACAACAGGGACAATATGACCAGCACCTGTAATGTCAAACGAATACCAGTGGCGTGAATGTAATCCATCAGAATATTGCGCATCCCGATCCAGGCATGCCAGAACAGACTGACGAGAAACAGCAGGGAAGCAATACGCATCCAGCGGTCACTGAACATGGTTTTCCATGAAGCATAGTCGTGGGGCGGCGATATCAATAGCATTGCCGCCAATAAAAGAACGAAAACCGCCATCACCACTGCAGTTATGCGTTGTGCCAGCCAATCCCGCAGGCCGTAATGCGCGCCGGTGACGATGCGTTTCACCACATTGATACCGAGATCAGCAGCGTGAGAACGATACCTGCAACCAACACCGCCTTGCTGCTTGAACGCGCCTGTTCCAACGTGCTGCCATAATGCAGATCCAGTGCGAGAAAACGGATGCCGGCGCAAAAATGATGCACGAAAAACCACAACGACAGCGTGAGGACGCCCTTGAGTAGCGGGTTGGTCAATAGGGCCTGAAATTGGGCATAGCTTTGCGGAGAACTCAATGTCATATCCAAGCCACAAAGCAAGAGGGGGACTCCCGGAAAGAATAACAGCACGCCGCTTACGCGATGCAGAAGCGAAACCACAGCCGGGAGCGGCTGACTGATCTCCATCAGATCAAGATATTTGGGGCGTTTTTTTTGCAATTTTTCGCTCTCGGGCAACGTCAGTTCTGCATCTACGGATTAGTGTAGACCGTTATACTGAGCGGCACAAC
>JBOIFK010000125.1:0-7124 GCA_050741585.1 Nitrosospira sp. | reverse complement strand
CTGTTACTGTGAAGGATATTTGCTATACGCTGTTGCTCCATGGTCAATTCCCCCGTCACGCCTTCCGCAAGCAAATCCGCACCCTCGCGCATTGCGGTGAGAGGGGTCTTGAGTTCATGAGAAACATGTTGCAGAAACCGGGTCTTCTGCTCTTCCAGTTTCAGCAGCCGGCGGCGCATCCAGTCCAGGCGTTCACCGAGATAGATCAAATCCTGGGGACCATCCACGCGTATTGCCTTGAATAGCTCCCCCTGGCCCATGTTACGGATAGCCTCGTCAATCTGATGAATGGGGCGCGCAATCCGCACTGAAAAAATGAATGCAAGCAGGATTGCAAACGGAATCAGCGCGAGCAATTGCCATCCGACGGTAGACCGGGCATACCCGGCCATATCCTGCATCTCGCCCACCTCGCGCTCAATCAACGCATAGCCAACCGCGGAAAAGGTTCGGGCTGAATCGCGCAAAGGCACGAAATTGCCAACCACATCGCGCAATTCCTCCGGCGATTGTTTTATCGCAGAGACTTTCCGGAAAATGGACGTTTCCAATGATCGCAATTGCTCCAGCAATTTTTTTTGTTCAGTATGCGGGGAAAGCTCGAAGAGGCTCGCCGCCGTACTCTCGAATTTCCTGTGTGCCTGAAAATAATTTTCGAGCAGGGACGTATCCCCAAGAATATGTGTTTGCCGCACAGCGCGCTCCATGGTGGCAATTTCATCAGTCAGAAGACGGCTGCCGTGGGCAATTTGCGCCGCCTGATAGACGGTCCTGCGGCTTTGATCCGCCAACTGGTCGATGGAGAAGGCACTATTGATAAGTGCAACAATAAGTGGCAAGCCCACAAGTGCAAATCCGAGCAGAATTAATTTCAGAAAGGATTTAGGCTTGCGCCGCAACCGTGACCAGGAAACGGCACCGGTTCCACTCTCCTGCCTTGTGGCCTCTCCGCGAGCTATCATTCTTATCCTTTTATTATGTATGACGACCGATACCCGGATCGATATATGATAAAAATGTGAACGTACGGTTTGTGACGGCCACCCATGAAATGGGCATTGTTCCATTGGCGCATATCGTCGGGGTCCCGATCCTCAATTTCTAGTCCTTTTTCGGAGGCGAGATATAGGGCTTGCAATAATGTTTGGCCGGAAATTCGCTATTTCGGCGGGAATTCACAATGATGTCACCGCCATTCTTCATACATTCCCGCATTGATCCATTCAGGCTTGCATAATGCTTGCTGGGTTCTGTGTTCTTTGAAACCGGCGGCACGATCTCCCTGATTTTCAGGCACGTGGCCGTCTCGTCCGCAGCGGGAGGAATATTCTCCATGGGCGGCAACGAACATAATTTGCAGGGATTCCCGGGACACAGGCAGCCGGTACATTCCGCGTGCGCCATGGACGCGGCCACTCCCAGCAGCAATACAAGGGCATGCGGCGCAATCAGACGTAAAACACCGGTTAATTCTATGCTCATTCTCATTTTTTCCTTTAAGTTATCACGCATATCGCTCAGAGAAGCTTCTTTACGTTCTCCGGCGGCCGGCATAATACGGCCTCGTCGCCACGCACGACGATTGGCCGTTGAATCAGATCCGGATTGTCCACCATGATCCTTAGCAATTCGTCATCCGACAACTGCCGCCCGGCAAGTCCAAGGCTGCGCGCCACCGGCTCATCGCTACGCAGCACGTCGCGCACCGGCATGCCAAGCTTTTCTATCAGCTCGCGTAATTGCTCGACGGTCATGGGCATTTCATAATAATTAACTGCATCGAACGCCTGCCCGCTATCCTTGAGAAGGGCAAGCGTGGCCCTGCATTTGCTGCATGTCGGTTTCTGATAAACGATAATTCTGTTATCCATGCGATTCTCCTGGTTAATTCAAACCCTGCTCAGACTGATGCCATTGATCGAAATACCCCTCCCGAGTTTCATCCACCCTTCTCATCCCTTGCTCTTCTCGCCGTGAACCGAATCTTTCAGCACATGGCGCGTCATGCTGAGGGCAAGCTCATGCTCGCCTATAAACACCGTGCCCCCGCTCTCTTTCCGCAGCAGCGCCGCCTCTTCTTCGTTGTGTGTACGCACAACTATCTTGATCGGCGGATTCAGCATGCGCGCGGTTTCAATCATCCGACGGGCGCGTAGCGTGTCCGGGACCGCAATCACCAGCACAGTGGCCCGCGCAATATGCGCCTGTATCAGCACAGCCGGTTCGGAGGCATCACCCGCTACGGCATGAATCCCCTGCTTGCGCAGCCCTTCGACCATCTCGCGATTCTGTTCCGCCACCACCAGCGCCAACCCCTGTTCAACCAGCGCTTCGCCAATATGACGGCCGACACGGCCATAGCCGACAAGCACCACGTGGCTCGTTACGTAACTTGACGCAACCGTCATTGGCAATTCTGCCAGAGGATCATCAGTGCGCTCAAGGATGCGAGCGAGCTTGGAACGGGCACGTATCCATGCCTGCACCGGTTCGATTATCTTAAACACCAGGGGATTGAGCGTAATCGAGATAAAAGCTCCCGCCAGAATAAGGCTCTGCGCTTCGATCGGCAAAAGCCCAAGAGAAACGCCCAGCGCCGCGAGGATGAACGAGAACTCGCCAATCTGCGCGAGACTGGCCGACACGGTCAGCGCCGTGTTGAGAGGGTAGCGGAAAGCAAGTACCAGAAGAAACGCAGCCAGCGATTTGCCAATGACAATAATCGCAATGGTGGAGATCACCCGGAACGGCTGTTCTATCAGAACGTTCGGATCAAACAGCATCCCCACCGATACGAAGAATAATACCGAAAAAGCATCTCTGAGCGGCAGGGATTCCTGGGCGGCCCGATGGCTCAAGTCGGATTCTCTCATAACCATTCCGGCAAAAAAAGCACCAAGAGCAAAGGACACGCCGAAGAGCGTTGCGGAGCCGTAGGCGATGCCTATCGCCACCGCGATCACGCTCAGGATGAAGAGTTCATTCGAGTTGGTGCTTGCCACGTGCCAAAGTAACCAGGGGAAGACACGTTTCCCGACAATCAGCATCAGTGCAATGAAGAACGCAACCTTGCCAAAGGTCAGCAGGAGCATCATCAGCAGGTCCGAATTGGTCGCGTCCTCTACGGCGCTGCCGGCATCGCCGCCAAGCCATCCCGAAAGGGGGGGGAGCAGAACGAGAACCAGGACCATCGCCAGGTCTTCGACCACGAGCCAGCCCACCGCGATCGAACCATTGACAGACTTGAGCACACCGCGCTGCTCCAGCGCCCGCAGGAGCACGACGGTGCTCGCCGTAGAAAGCGCCACGCCAAACACGATGCTCGCGCCCAGATTCCAGTCCCACGAGACAGCGACTGTGGCGCCAAGAGCCGTTGCCACGGCAATCTGCACGATCGCGCCGGGCAGGGCAATTCGCCGCACAGCCAGAAGATCGTTCAATGAGAAGTGCAAGCCAACCCCGAACATCAGCAGGATGACGCCGATTTCCGCCAGTTGGCTCGACAACTCCATATCGGCCACGAAGCCCGGCGTATTGGCGCCCAGTATGACACCTGCAACCAGATAACCAACCAATACGGGCAACTTCAGCCGATTGGCGATAAGCCCCATCAGCAGGGCAAGGCCGAAACTGACGGCAATGGTGGTAATCAGGGTAACACTGTGGGGCATGTGTTTTACCGCCTGGACAACGTTCAGAATGGATTAACCAAAGCGCGCCGGCGGCTTATCGTGGATTGCGCAACGCCTATGTGCAGGATAGATGGAGCAAGGCGCAGCCCTTTAGACATGGCACATCAAACGTCACTGGATACGGGCACGATTGCGGTTTGATGAGGTACAGGATAACCCAGCAGCGATCGATTTCACTTTACTCCATCCCGTTGAAACCGTGAAGACACGGACTGGGAATGGATTTTTAGCAGATAAGATTAATAATCAATGGATTAATTCCCAATATATGCAAATATTCCTCTTCCCCCTCCGCCATATTCAAGTCGCACGCCGGTCACCGCGCAAGCGCCAGCCAAGCAAACCCAGGCCACCCAGCATCAAAGCCCAGGCTTCCACCCCCGGCACGGGAGAAACCTGCCAGCCGATGTCTTTCATCGCGGCATAATCAAGTTCCGTGAAATGCTTGCGCTGGCCGCTCCCGATAGTGGGGTCCATTGCAGCTTCCTGCTGGAGGTAACTGAGCCCGCTCGCCCAGTGTCCGTCTCCGGTGAGTGGCGGGCTGGTGCCAAGCAGGTCGTTAACGGCGGTGCCGGTAAACACGCCGCCCGAACTCAGGTTGTCGAAGGAATCGGCGCTGCCGAAACCAAGCACATGGGCAAGTTCATGCACGGCCACCGAATAAAGATCAAACCCCGAAAAGGATTCGTCTGTGCGGGTATCCGCATCAAAATACCAGTTGGAAGAAGCGCTGTTAAAGGAGAGCGCTCCACCCCAGCGGCCGAAATCCGTCTGTACGGGTAAAAGAGCGCCGGGTTGCCCTCTGCTCGAAGCATTGTCCAGAAAGTCCGCAGATCCGCTGCTGGAGAACCCTCCCGGGCCGCCTGTTGCCAGCGTGCCACCCAAATTACGGGCCCCGGCAAAAACCACGATCTGATCAGCAGCGACACTGTAATCAGGAATACGGGTATTGCTGCCATTATCGGGCCGAAAGAAGCTTACATCAAACCGGTTCGATCCAGATGAAGTAATTGCGGTCAGGCTGTCCTGAAAGCGTGTCTCGAATACGGACGCAGCGGCATCCAGCAAGTTCTGGCGCGAACTATTTGCACCTGTAAAAAAACCCGAGCTATCGTAGCGATAATCAAAACGGATATCAACATTGGCCGACGCGGGCTGGCCGACGGCGAGAAACGGGGTAAGCAACGCGCCAAAAAGCGCGGGATAGGTGAATTTCATTTTTCTCAGCTCCTTTTTCCTGGCTCGCGATGAGTCGAATTATCCTAAATCCGGTAGTTGGACGGGGCGAAGTGTGCGGTTTTTGGGGTGCAGGGCAAGGCGCAACGACGCGGAATGGTTATTCCATTCCAAGGAGTTGCAACGCAGCCATGTGCCGCAAAAACTGTGCAATTCACCCCGTAGCGGGCTCATCCGGAAGGTGAGCGTCAAATAATACAAAATATTGTTATTGATCATAACACTGATCTATTAGATGAGCAGTCGACACCGGATTTAGGATTATATCGTTTGCGGATGCTTTAACGGGTGGATTCTAGCGCCAGCAGCGGGTCAACGTATTTCAGCCGAAATTCCTTTGCGACAGCTGGATAAGTCACTGACCCGCGATATGTATTGAGGCCATATTGTAACGCGGGATTTTTTCGGACGGCATTCAATCCTTCATCCGCCAGACTCAGCGTATAGAAGGCGGTCTGGGCGTTGAGCGCAAAGGTGCTGGTGCGCGGGACGGCACTCGGCATGTTGGCAACACAATAATGCACCACGCCGTCGATTTCATAGATTGGATTGCTGTGCGTGGTCGGCCGGGTTGTTTCGACACACCCTCCTTGATCGACCGCCACATCGACGATCACGGAACCCTTCCGCATATTTGGCAGCATGCCTGACGTAATCAACCAGGGTGCCCGTCCACCAGGAATCAAAATGGCGCCGATGATCAGATCGGCATTGTAGACGACCTCCTCGATGTTATATTCATCACTGAAGCGCGTCTGCAATTGCCCACGATAAATGTCGTCCAGGTATTTCAGGCGATCATGATTAACATCCAGTACAGTGACTTGCGCGCCGCACCCGACGGCGACGCGAGCCGCATTGGTGCCTACAATACCGCCGCCCAGGATCGCAACGCTCGCTGCAGCGACCCCCGGGACACCGCCCATTAATACCCCCCGGCCACCGTGCGTTTTTTGCAGATAGGTTGCACCCACTTGCGTGGCCATGCGCCCCGCCACTTCGCTCATGGGCGTTAACAGGGGGAGTTTCCCTCCTTCGGTCTGGACTGTTTCGTAAGCGATGCCTGTCACGCCATTCTCCAGCAGGGCGTGCGTAAGCGGTTTATCCGAAGCGAGATGAAGATAAGTAAAAAGAATCATATCCTGGCGCAGGTAGCAATATTCGGCTGCGGTCGGCTCTTTGACCTTAACCACCATTTGCACCGCCCAGGCATCTTCGGCATGAGGAACAATCGTGGCTCCGGCTGATTGATATTCCGCGTCCGAAAGGTAGCTGCCTTCCCCTGCCTCGCTCTGTACAAGCACCTGATGCCCATGTCGTGTCAGGGCCCTGACCGTGCTGGGGGTCATTCCGACGCGATGTTCATGGTCCTTGATTTCTTTGGGCAGTCCGATCAGCATGTTTTTTCCTGACTATCGATGGGCAGCGTCTTTTCCTGCGTAAAAACCGGCAGGGAAATTAAATGACGCCTGATTGAATGGGCTTCATCCATTTCCACATTTGGCTGTCAAGTATAACAATCCGATGGCAAAATCGCGGGAAAAAATAATTATCCACCTGCGTATTTCGCACGCGTCATGAGGACATCTGTCCATTCGAATCGAGCAGTTGCCTGCGCAGGTGCTGAAGCACCAACTCCCGAGTATCGACTCCCCGGCCGAGCGCTGCCTGGTAATCGAACGTCAGTGTCGAATGCCCTTTTCCGGGTACGACAACAGAGCGGAAGCGCCGCGTGGCGGATCCTGGCGTGCTTTGTAGCGAGGTTGCCAATTGCTCGAACCGCGCCGCGCCACAACGAAAGTCGTCCTCGAAGCGAAGCCCGAGGAGCGACATCGTGTCCGCCCTGTTTGATGCCGCGATGAGCACGTCTGGCTCGACATCGAGCGCTTCGGGTTGGAAAAATGGAAGGCTGGGTTGCGCGGCCACCGGCGCAAGGAGAGCGGCCTCCATCATCATCGCAAAAATATAGCCGCCCGTATAACACATGCCAATTGCGCCCACGCCCAGCCCGCCGCGCTCCGCATGCAGCTTCCGGCAGAGTGCCCGCAATGACATTGTGATGGGGCTCGATTTGCCCGCCGCAAGATTATTGAACTCTTTTCGAATGCATAATACCGGAGTTTTCAGGTGGAAAAGCTTCGGGTTCTGATGCGGCGTGACGAAGAGGAGCGGCTTGTCGACGTGGATACCGTGACC
>JBOIFK010000124.1:0-5843 GCA_050741585.1 Nitrosospira sp. | reverse complement strand
GGCATTGGTTACCTGAACACTACTTCGAGGGCAGCTAAAAATGGGAGGAGTACCCGTGCTCATCAACTCGATGTTTACTGGCATGTTAATAAAAGCAGTCATCAAAAAATTCGCATTTTCCAACTCTCTTATTCTGTATAGCAGAGTTTGTAAAAATGTGATCCATTTCTATAGCAATAATTGCCGAAACGACGTTTGAGCTGGCCGACTTTTCGGAGCGCATTGAAAGTACTCAGAACACCGTTGCCAGGTACTCGAACAAGAGCACGAGACTGTAGCCTCCGGGCGGTAGAGCCATGGCCTGGAATATCGGTTGCTGAGGTAGCGGGAGGAACGCCCCTCTTTCATTTTTTTTGATCCCTTCAATCTCCCGCTTAATCTGTTCGTCTTCTTCTTTCTTGACTTGACCTTCGTGCATCAATGCGATGCGCTTGTTTTCCAGACGCTCAATGGCTTTTTGTTTGGCTTCATTGGCGGATCGTCGTAGCGACATGGCATTGAAAAAAATAAATATCGCGGTAACGGTGTAGATGATGATAAGCGAGACTGGAAAATCCCAGTTGTCGAAATAGGTATGCCGCGAGAGCACCATGAGAGACATGATAATGAAGGGGAAAAACAGGAATCCGCCAATAACTTCTGTCCGCCGGGCAATCAATTCGATACTCAACCATTCGTTGATGTGCGGACCTATGTCCATATTGCCCTTTCTTTTCATAGGGCTATCAGGCCACTGGATGTCTTTAATACAATCCATGCAGTCCACCCACTTGCGGCAGAGCCGCGTAACGTCAATCACAAAAAACATCAGGGCGATCATTCCGCCCACGCTCAAAATCAATATAATTTTCTGAGCGTTGACGCAGGCGACGCCCCGGCAAGGCGTATATGAGGGACCGAATAGTCCGATAATCAGCACTCCGAGCACGACAAAGAGAATTACTTGCAGAAAAACGCGTCTCACAATATTTTCGTTGTCACCCAGTTGCTGGTAGTCCAACCAAAGACGAACAGCCTCAATTTTTTTACCAGCTTTGTCAGCGACCTTATCGGTAGCCTCGTAACTCCATATATGAATAATTACAAACCGCAGGGGAAAAAAGAATCGAGAGCGCTTTAAGCAATTCAGAAAAAGGTCGTCTTCCCATTCTTTTTTGTTATGTTCCAGATTAAACTTGCCGACAAGTTCTATTCCGTTATCTTTCAGTTTTCGCCAGGAGCACCATAGAAAAATCCCACTAAAAAGAAATGCAAGCAGTCGAATTGCCGCTGTTGGCCACGTACTGATACCTTCAATCAATGTAAACGGCTCGCCCTCCGGGTCAGACATCAGCCAGTACGCCACGCCAAGAATCGCTGCGGCCGCGATGACCAAGCCTGGCAGGAACCATATGTATTTTTTCAAAGCAAGAACGCGGTCTGCCACCACCTTGCTGATCAGCATGCCGATCAGGATCAGGCAGATGATCGCGGCCAACGCTATCAGTAGGTTTTTCCAGGGATCAAGGGAGGAGGAGAAATTGGGGCGTGGTGGATGGACACTTTGTACGTCTGTAAAATCCTGCGGCTTCAGCCGCGGGTCGGGACTGATATCGAAAGCCCCGTGCTTGCCAATTTCATACAATAGCGGGGCATCGTTTTCTGGAAATTTGTATACCACGAGTTCTTTGTTCGAGTCATTCAATTTACGTGCCGCCGGCTCTTTGTTTGGATCACTCAGCTGGAAGCAATCCTGGCAATTCTCCCCTTCCACAAAGTGATCCAGAGCCCACAATGCCGCATAGAACAAGGACGTCTGATAACTATCGCGAAATGGGGGAATGGGCTCTTGCAGATCTCGTTGGAGTTCCAGTCCGAAGTGCGACGCAACGATAAGGTTGCGCGTCCACGGCAACTGTGAGGGATGGGCCAACCGGGCGTGCAGATCGGTGGTAAAAAAAATTGTGTTCGGAAACATGGGACGTAGCGCCTGCAGAATCAGAAGCTTGTCGTATATATCGCCGCCAAGCACGCCGATTGCCTTGAAATCTTTTCCGTCCTCTTTTTGTTCCTGTCTCAAGGACTCCGCAAGTCTGCGAATGTAATCCAATTGACTCCGGCCTTCAGGCCTTTCCATTATTTCCGGGTCGGCAGCCTGATTCTCGCGATCCATTTTGTTGTTACCCTTCGCTGTTCCTGTCTTCTTCTCCTTTGCCTGGACCGGCAATTCACCATCCAGTCCCCCAAGGTAGAAGTATCGGGAAACCCAAGGGGGCCAATCATCGCCGCGCAGTTTATCGATTTCGGCATCCAGTATTCTGCGGTACTGTTTCTCGCTGTCTTTGGCCAAATTATTAGCCATAGCCATAGTATTAGCCATAGCCATAGCCACACCGGCAAATGTACGTGGCAAGGAGCGACCGTAGAGCGTATCCCACTCCGATATCAACGCGACTTTCGGGCAATCGTTGCCCTTGCAGGCTTTTAAATCTATCTTGCGGCGCGCCAGTTCCTTTATAAGCTGCTCCGCTAGCGTTTCGTCGGTCTTGATTGTCCTGATTAATTCGATATCTGCACAGTTGAATATCCCTTGGATAGTTTCTTTCCGCTCATTTCCGTTGGTGCGGTTATGTAAACCCGGGTTGGGGAAATCGTCCAATAAAAAAGCATCCGGCGCCGTTGCCCAAGAAGAATAGAATTTGGCTTCTGTTAACGGAGTGAAGAATGGGCCGCAGGCTTTGGCCGTCTGCTGTGTCGTCTTTAGTTCCTCCAGCATAACGTTCAGGCCGGAGGAAAATCTGGGTCCGAGGACACTATAAGTTGGTGTCGTCTCATGCAGATCATGCAGGTTATTGCCCAACGCTTTCTTGATTTCTTCCAGCAATCTATTCAGAGACTCGAGCGGTTTTTCTCTGAAATCTTGTTCTTTCAGCCACACGACCAGCACGTTTCTTCCATTTTTCCCAAATTTTGCCTTCGGATTGAATAGTTCGACCGGGACAAATATGGTACGTCCATCTGGCGCTTTCTTTGTCGTTGCCCATCTCTTTAGCTTTGCCTCCTCCTTTTCTTCGCGACTCCACTCGAAAAAACGGATATGCTCTCCTGATTCCGGAACATAGCCCGCCGCACCCAAAGCCGAAACTACAGCATACCGGTCATTAAGCCTAGTCTCGCTTCCGACGGTGTACGGGCTTCCATCCACGAATACCGGCATTATATGAAGATCGCGTCTGGCGCCTGGTTCCTTCATGGTGTTGATTGATTTGATCAGATTATCCGGTGTGTAAGGTGCATCCTTTAGATCTGCCTCCTTAAGCCGTTTCTCCTCCTTCAGCCGATGTGTTTCCAGGGCTTCGAACGGGTCCTGCCACAGGCGGGCCTGCACCAGGTTTTTTTCAGGGAAATTATTACTTGCCTTTTCCTTGTCTATGGGCCGCGCGGTCTTAAGCGGGATATCCTGATAGATAAAAAGACCGCCTGCTATTGTGAACAGTGCAAGGAGTCCGGCTAACGGGAGTCTGGATTTGTCCTCTTGTTGTTCTGTCATGTGGCACCCCTTGTTACGGCTGGTGCGTCAGTGCATGATGCGCGGGCGTAATTGTGTGTTGTTATTATTTATAGCATGGATGCCAGGAAAAGCCATTGAGTGAATAATCCAAAACGAGCATGCTATCGGGTACCGAGATACAGCTCTTCATTCGCTGGTCCATCGTCGATTTTGCCGCCAGGTCGCTATGGCATAATCAATAAGTGTATGAACCGTCGGGTCTGAGGGAGGGGACTTTATTTCCATGAAAATCAAACTGAGCAGCGTATTTGTAGACGATCAGGACAAGGCCCTCAAGTTTTATACGGAGGTTCTGGGTTTTATCAAGAAAACCGACATGCCGGCGGGCGGCGCCCGATGGCTGACGGTTGTCTCGCCCGACGGGCCGGCCGATATCGAGCTGCTTCTTGAACCCATGGGCATATCGGCTGCCCAGGTATACCAGAAGGCGCTCTTTGACGAAGGCATACCGTTGACGGCCTTTGCTGTCGATGATATTCAAAAAGAATACAAAAGGATGACAAAGCTGGGTGTGGTGTTCAACATGGAGCCGACAAAATCGGGACCGGCAACCCTCGCGGTGTTCGAGGATACCTGCGGTAATCTCATACAGCTGTATCAGGTTTGATTGCTGCATTCCTTGCTCTATGCATAGTATCGCCTGAATAAGGGATGGAATGCTGGTCCGGGCGGAGGAGGGCAAAGAATGCAGGTTCGGTTAGCGCAGCGTAACCCGACGATAATCCGTGGGACACCCTTGGGAGTAGCAGCAAGCGCCAGCCTTATGTTTGCCTTTCGTTGAGGACGAATGTCACGATGGGTTTCGCGAAGGGTGGAACGGGAATAACGCATCGTAAATGGGTTGGCGGATCGAATTGTCGGATTACGCTGCGCTAATCCGACCTACAGTACTTGGGGATAGCATGTTGATCAGGGCGGAAGAGCATCAAGACTGGCCTGCCGTACACGCGACAAACGTTTCCGCTTCTGAGTCGCCAGTCGAAGCTGCCTTGGTTGATGTGCTTCGCAAACAAGCCTATCCGGTTGTTTCACTTGTCGCTGAAGATTGCTGGCGCAATTGTCGGGCACATCATGTTTTCTCCCGTGTCATTGCCGGACCACCCTGAGCTAGAACTCATGGGCCTTGCGCCGATGGCCGTCGCGCCGCAGCATCAGCGAAAGGGTATCGAGTCTGCGCTGGTGCGAAATGGCCTGGAGCAATGCAGGCAACTCGGTTTCGGCGCTGTCGTTGTCCTGGGACATCCCCGGTACTATCCACGGTTCGGCTTTTCGCCGGCTACCCGCTTCGGCATTGGCTGCGGCTATGATGCACCGGAGGAAGCCTTCATGATCGCAGAGCTTCAGCCCGGTTTTTTAAGCGGCGCTTCCGGGAAAATCCAATATCATCCTGCTTTCAGGGATCTGTAACGCTTCGTTTTCCGCTTCGGCAATTGCGCTTATTGCGTGTAACACGGACAATATCGCAGAGTAGGCGTGACTAATCTTGGATAATGCAATGTCGAAAGTCGAATCGAATGACCCGGAATTCAACCTGGAATCTCCGATAGCGCCGGAAAAAGCCCCTGCAAGCGCCCCGCATGACGAGGTTAAAAAACGCGCCGCCAAAAAACCAACTGAGCAAACCGCCAGAGCATCGGCAGGCGCAGGCGAGCCCCAGGTTATCAGCTATCGTCACGCGGATAAACGCAAGAACAACCCCCAGGTGGGGCTGGTCAATGAACATACCGACCCTGGGCAGCCACAAACCACCTGGCGCTACGATCCGCACATCGACCCCGCGCTGAGCTTCGATACGGGCCGCGCCCAGATCGAAACACTGATCGACAATGCGCTCGCCAGCGGAAACGAATCCTCTATGCGGGCTGCGCTGGAGGAACTCAGGCGCATGCAGTCGCCTTACCTGAACTGGGCGGGCAAGGCCGAGCGCACCAGTTTCGATATCGATACCGTCTCGCTGCACGTGCATGAGCGCATTGATGCAATGAGCATATTGGCGGCGGTGCGCAAGCGTCTGCACGATACGAAGGTGGGTAACGCAAGCCCCTCCGTCCAGCCCGACCTGTTCAATGCGCCTTTCGAGAACCTGCCGTTGCGCGACGCAATTGACTTTTACAAGCATGAACGCGGCTGGGCAAACCGGCTGGTGGCTGGCGATTCACTGCTGGTGATGAATTCGCTGCTGCAAAAGGAGAGCATGGCCGGGCAGGTGCAGATGATTTACATCGACCCGCCCTACGGCATCAAGTACGGTTCGAACTTCCAGCCATTCGTCGACCAGCGCGACGTGAAGGAC